>JBEKKG010000274.1:0-8754 GCA_050010835.1 Planctomycetota bacterium | reverse complement strand
TTGCCCCCTCACCCCGCGTTCGCTTCGCTCACGTCGGCCCTCTCCCCACGGGGGAGAGGGCACACCCCCCAAGTCCGGTTATCCACCCGGCGAGTGGGGGTGCCGTGCTATTGGCTTGACTTTCCACCAGACCAGTGATTTCATCGGCAGATCAGGGGTCTGCCGTGAACAACAATGGGAAGGATGGGAAGAATGGGAATCATGAAGACCATTGTTGCCATGATTCCCATCGGGACGCATGCTGCACCGCGGAACTGAAAGGTCAATTGCCATGAAAGCCCTTCACACCATCTTTGCGTTTTGCCTCGCCACGTGCCTGAGCTGCACGCTGTCTGTACTTGCCGCTGACTTCACGGCGGTGTTTGAGAACATCGGCTTGGGCGGGGGCGGGGCCATGTTTGCGCCGTCTTCCTCGCCGCACGACCCGAACCTGATGTTCGTCAACTGCGACATGAGCGGGCTGTATCGCTCCACGGACGGCGGCAAGAGTTGGCGGATGGTTGATTTCCGCCAGACGCGCAGCAACACGCAGGCCAGAGTCCTCTACCACCCGAAAGATGCGAACGTGCTCTACTTCTCGGGGCAGGTCAGCCGCGACCAGGGACTGACTTGGAAAGCGCTGGCCGCGAAACCGCCTTTCGGCGACGTCAACGAGATGGCGCTCGATCCGGAAAGCGACGCGCTCATTCTGGTGGGCGCGAATGCGGGGGTGTTCCTGACGCGGGACACGGGCGCGACGTGGGAGAAGTGCCCCGGCATCGAAGGCAAGGTGGCGCGCTTCTATATTGACCCGGCCTCGCCCAAGGACCAGCGCCGCATTTTCCTGGCGACGGACAAAGGCCTGTACCGTTCCGACGACGGCGGCAAAGCGTTCGCGCCCAAGTGCGCCGGCCTGCCTTGGAAGGAATTTCGCGATCTTGGCGGCGGGCGCACCGCGGAGGGCTCCAAGCTGCTGCTTTATTGCACAGTGGTCTCCAAACTGGATGGAGAAGCTTCACGGGCCGGCGGGACGCCGGCGCTCCCAGATGCCGGCGGGACGCCGGCGGTACTGAAGGGCGGGGTGTACAAGTCTGAAGACCTGGGCGAAAAGTGGTCGCCGGCAATGGGCCAGGGCATCAACACCAAGGTCCTCAAGAACGCGAAAGGCGCGGCCACAATCGCGCAGTACTATCTGCTGGGCGTGGCCGAGGGCCGCCCGGAACTGGTGTACGTCTCCTGCACCGGCGTGGAGTTCCTGCCGCCGAACCACGAGACGGTTTTCCGCTCTGACGACGCCGGCCAGACCTGGCGCTACATCTTCAACCGCGACATCCGCTACAAGGAGTGCAACCTGGAGAACGGCTGGATCATCTACGCGCTGGGCTGGGGTTGGGGCGGCTTCCACACCAAAGAGGACGGCTTCTTCGTGAACCCCAAGCACCCGGACGTGGCCATGTGGACGGACTTCGGCGAACTGCTCATCACCACCGACGGCGGCAAGAGCTGGCGGCAGTCCTACTCGAAGTACGCGCCCGGCCAGGCCGCGCCCGCGTCCCGGAACCCCGGCCGCTGGCAGTCAGCCGGGCTGGAGGTCACCAGCACCTGGGAGTACCACTTCGATCCCTGCAACCACAAGCGCCACTACATCTGCTACACGGACGTCGGGTTCGCGATCTCCGAGGACGGCGGGAACACCTGGCTGAACAACTCGGCCACTTCGGGCACGCCCTGGACCAACACCACTTACTCTCTCGCCTTCGACCCCGCGGAGCCGGGACTGGTCTACGCGGCCATGAGCAACAGCCACGACGTCACGGGCGGCTTCGATGCCAAAGGTCCCGGCGGCGTGTGCGCCTCAACTGACGGCGGCCTGCACTGGAAGGTTTCTTCACAGGGCCTGCCCAACGCGCCGTGCCGCTCAATCGTGCTCGATCCGAAAAGTCCCAAGGAATCGCGCACGCTCTACTGCGCCATGTACGGACACGGCGTCTACAAATCCAGCGACGGCGCAAAGACGTGGGCCAAGAAGGCCAACGGCATGGACCTGGCGCGAACCAACCACGTGCTCTTCGTGAAACTGCACCCGGACGGGACGCTCTTCTGCGCGGTCAGCGGCAGCGGGAAGACCTGGCACGATTTCACTGTGCCGGGCAGCCTGTACCGCTCGAAAGACGGCGGCGAGAACTGGGAGTGCATCTCCCAGCCGCTGAAGCTCCACTGGACCGTGGATTTCGATTTCGATCCGCGGAACAGCGAAGTGCTCTACTGGGCCGCCATCACGCTGCCGGCCAAGCCGGAGGGCGGCGTCTACAAGACCGCGGACGGCGGCAAGACCTGGGCGCGCCTGCTGCGCGATGAAGACACCGCCGGCAAAGGCGGGCCCGGGTTCCTGCACGCCATGATGGTGACGGTGGACCCGCTGCGCCCGGAAACCGTTTACCTCGGCACGCACACGCACGGCCTCTGGTATTCAGCCGACGCCGGGCAGACGTGGAAGCAGTTTGAGGGGCTTCCCTTTGGCGTGGCCAACCGGGTCCAATTCGACCCCGACGACCACGGCTACATCTACGTCACGACCTTCGGCGGCGGAGTCTGGCGCGGCAGGGCGCCCGGGCCTTGATCCAACTTTTCGTAACCGTTCAGTCCCACCCCGGCCTTCCCCGCGTCCGCAGGGCAGAAAATGGGAAGAAGGGGAAGCATGGGAACGATGGGAGGACTCATCATCATCTTCCCATGTTTCCCCTTCTTCCCATCCACTACCCCTGTGGTCGGGAAGGGCCGGGGGGGACTGAACGGTTCCAATGACTCATCATACTTCAGGATTTCGCTCAAGTCCGGGCCGCGCCAAGACGACAACCGTAAGAGCAGTCTTGTGGCAGGCCGGGGGGCCTGCCCAGTGGACAGAGGCCCAAGCCGACTGCGCAATCTTTACGGGGGGTACACATGCTACCGAGTTTGCCACGTTTTTCCCTTGTCGCCGCGGCCGCCCTGGCCGCAGGCAGCCTGCTGGTTTGCAGCGGCTGCGGCTCCCAAGCCGCCAACGCCCAGAATCCGCCGCCACAGACGCTCAGTGAGCCAGTCCCGGCCGCGAGGCCGGAGCCGCCTCCGGCGCCCGCCATTCCGGTTTCGTCCGACACGACCGACGTCGCCGGGCAGCAAAGGGGCGAGAGCCGCGCGTTGCCGGCGTTCGTAGAACCAGCGCCTGTGCCGGCGCCTGCCGCGATCAGCGCCGCAGCGCCTCAGGCTGCGGGGCCAGGTTCTTACCACACCCTGGCCAAGGGAGAGACGCTTTACGCCCTGTCCCGCAAGTACAACGTCAAGGTCGCCAAGATCATCGCAGCCAATCAGTTCAAGGATCCGAACCACCTGGCGATCGGGACGAAGGTCTACATTCCGAATTAGGCACGACGGATGAAACCGCGGCTGAACGCGGACGGACGCGGATGGAAACAGCATCCTGCCAACTGCTTTTCTTATCTGCGTTCATCTGCGGTTCCAAACGAGAGCACAAGCTACGAACCGGGATCGCGCCGGGCCGGGCTGCGGCTGAGGCGCGGGTGTCAACATCCGCTGCAACGCGGCGATGGCCAGCAGCGCGGCCATAAGCACCGCTGCCAGGAGCACGGCCCTGCCCGCCTCGCGCGCGCTGCACTTCAGGTCCGGCCAGCAGCCTACCAGCACGCCGCTGCTCAGCATCGCCATGGACAACGCCGGCAGGGAGGGCCGCGGAACCAGGCCCAGAAACGATCCGGCACAGTAGCCCGCTGCCGCGCCCAGCACCACCGCCAGCGTATGGAAGCGCAGGCGTCCCGCCGCCTCCAGGGTGGCGCTCAAGAACAGCAGGTCGCTGAAAGCGGGACTCAGACTCAAATGTCCCAACGCCGGCGGCCAGGGCAGGCGCAGCAGCCGCAGAGGATGATCGGGGCCGGCGGTCTCGGCCACGTGGAAAGTGTTGAGCCACACATCGCCCGCGATGGCGCAGAAGAGCATGGCCACGAGTTGCGGCGAAGACTGAATTCCCCGCCCCAGCCACGTCCCCAACAGGACCGCAGAGAGAAGAGCGGCCTCAAAACGCAGCAACTGCACCACGGGGCCGGCTGAGAGCATGAGCGCGTGCGCCGCGCCGCTGCCCGCCGCCTCCAGGCTGCCCAAGGTGCTGGCCGCGTCGTTTGGCCGGCCCACAGGCAATGCCCCTGATTCCGCCCACTGCAACCACCAGACGCTTGCGGCCGCGGCCAGCAGACCGCCGCCCAACAGAAAGCGGCGTCCCGGCCGCGCGCCCTGCACAAGCAGCGCCGTCAATGCCCCCAGTGCGAACACACTCAGCCGCGGCAGAACGCGCAGTTCCTTCGCGGTCCACGCCGCCGCGCCTTCCAGGCCTGGAAACCACAGGGCGTAGAGCAGGGCGGCCAGGCAGCCGGCGATCACCAGCCTGCCGGCCAGCTCGGCGCTGCCAGCCGGATCTGAAATGGTAGCGCCGGCGTCCCCGCCGGCACGGAGGCCGGCGCTACCTTTCCGGGACTCTTGCGGGAAGCTGGCGGCAGCCGGACAGGGGCTCATGGTTTTGGCTTCTCTTCCGGAGCGGGGTGGGGGGGCGGCGTTTCCTTCTCCCCTTGCGGGAGAGTGGGCTGAGGTGCGGGGGCCGGCGCCTCCAGCTTGGCATATTCCGCTTCGCCGGACTTCTTCCACCACGCCTGCACGGCGGCAGGGTCTTTGAGACTCGTATGTGTAAGTTCGAACAGCACGTACAAGGCCTGCTTCTGTTCAGCCGTGCCCAACTCAGGCTGGGAGCAAATCCGCACCACGGCGGGCACGGCCTTGGGGATGCGCATCCGGGAGAGGGCCAGCAGAGCATGGGAACGGACGGCGGCAGCAGAGTCCTTTTCCGCCAGTTCGATCAGCTTCTCCGCGGCGCTCTTGTAGACGCGCGCGTACCAGCACTGCTTGGCGGCCAGGGCGCGGATTTCGTCGTCGGGGTCGGAGAGCGCGCCCAGCACGAGCTTCTCGGACTGGACCCAGAAGTTCGGCATGAGCGATAGTTGCGCGAAGGCTTTCTTGCGCATCTGCAGGTCCGGGTCGCTGCCCACGACTTTTTGCAGCACCGCCCCGGCTTCGGGCAGCAACTCCAGCCCGTAGGCTTCGAGCGCCAAAGTGCGCAGGTCCGGCGCCGCCTTCTCGTCGCTCAACACCGGCAACAACAGCTTGGCCGCCTCCGCGGACTTGATGCGCGAGAGCGCCAGCGCCGCGTAATAGACCAGCCGCGCCTTGGCCTTCGCGTCCGGCGGCGGAGCGCCTGCCGGCGGCCCGGCCGCAAGACTGGCTTTGAGCAGTTCCGCCAGCGCCGGGAGCGCGCGCTTGCCCAGCCTGGCCAGCTTGGACGCGGCGTCCTGCGCCGCGGCATTATTGTCGCGGCCCAAGGCGCCGATCAGCCCGTAGACGACCTCATCGTAATTCGCTGCGCCGGTGCCGTCGTCCGCTGGCGGCTCCGCAGCCCCACTGCTCACCACAGAGACACAGAGACACAGAGAACAGCAGACCAGCAAATCAACAAACCAACAGGACAACAAACAGTCCCGACAAGTCGGGGTTCGTTTGCTCTCCTGCTGTCCTGTTCTCCTGCTCACCTGTTCCCTCTCTGTGTCTCTGTGGTGAATGATCCAGGTTGGTCCCCTGCTTCACCCCAGGCTCATCCCGCCGTCCACCACAATCGTCTGGCCGGTGATGTAACCCGCCTGCGGGGAACAGAGGAAGGCTGCCACGGCGGCGATCTCTTCGGGCGCGCCGTACCTTCCCAGCGGGATGCTCGCACAGACTTGCGCGCGCCTGGCAGCATCGTGCCCCGCGGTCATGGCGGTGTCAACGAAGCCTGGGGCAATCACGTTCACGGTCGTATTCCAGCGCGCGGCCTCCAACGCCAGACTTCTGCACAAGCCCTGGAGCGCGCCCTTGGCGGCAGCATAAGCCGCGGCGTTGCCCAGTCCGGCCACGCCGGCCAGGCTCCCCATGAGGATGATGCGTCCCTGGCTGGTCTTGCGCAGATGGCGCAACATGGCCTTGGCGAGCGCGGCCGCGGTGAGCGCGTGGACTTCAAGCTGGGAGTCCCAATCCGCGAGGGACGTAAAGGTGATTGGTTTTCCAATGAAGTGGCCCGCGGCATGGATCAATACCGTGGGCGGCCCAAGTTTCTCCGCAACCGACTCCACCAGTGCCGCCGCCGCTCCCGGAGCGGACAAATCGGCCTGGAAAGGCGCCACCTGCACCTTCCCTGCCTGGCGCAGTTGCGCTGCCAGAGCACCGAGTGCCGCGCTGTTCTTCTGATAGTGCAACGCCAGACCGAAATCTGTGGGGCAAGCATCCTGCTTGCCCGCAAGCTGGAAGCTTGCGCTACAACAGCCCAGCGCCCGAGCGCACGCGCAGCCGATTCCGCCCGATGCTCCCGTGATCAATGCGACCATTTGTTCCATGCCTTCAGCCAATCTTGCTTTCTATGCGCAGAAAAGCCAATCGCAAATTGGGTCTGGACTTTTGCATGTATGCATCCCCGGACCTTCTTGTGCCACGGATATGCCGCCGCAACGCGGCGGCTTATCCGTGCTACCCGCTGCCGGCGCGGCCACATCGGTGGCACAAGTCCGGTAATTCACCCCTTTTGCAGGGCCCGTTCCCAAACAAAGACTTGACCCGGCCTTATTCATTGTCACAATCCCGTCTATGGTCCGTTCTTGTTGATTGCAGAAGTCCAGTGGGAATCAAGTCCAGGGAGCCGCTATGGAAGAGATGCGCTTCGTCCAACCCTTGAACGGCCAGTCCGCAATCGGGCCGTACAGCCCCGGCGTGGCCTGTGGCGGCCTGCTCTTCGTCTCCGGACAGGTTCCGCGGGACGCTGCCGGGAACATAGTCGCTGCGAGCATCGAGGCTGCCACTGCGCAGGCCCTGCGGAACCTGGGCGCAGTCCTGGCTGCCGCCGGCTGCTCGTCCTCCAACGTAGTCAAGACCACTGTGTTCCTCCGGGATCTGGGCGATTTTGCCGGCATGAACCAGGCTTACGCCGAGTTCTTTGGGAACCACCGGCCGGCGCGCTCGACGGTCCAGGTGGCCAAACTGCCTGCCGACGCGCGCGTGGAGATTGATTGCATCGCCGTGCTGGACTGACGGATGTAGCGCAGGCTTCTAGCCTGCTGTATCGCCGACTTCCAGTCGGCAGGGCTTGCATCGCTGTGAGCGTCCAGAGAGCCAAGGGACGTTCTGCGGGCTGGAAGCCCGCGATACAGCAGGCTGGAAGCCTGCGCTACACCCCGGCTTGAGGAGGTACCCAAATGCTTTGCGCCAACATCTCTTTCCTGTGTGCGCTGGCCGCTGTGCTGATCGTCGCTTCCGCCTTGGGCGCGCAGACGGCCGCCGACCTGCCCGCGGGGGCCGCGCCAAAGCCGGTGGAGACCCCGCACTTCCCGGACCGCCTGCACGCCTTCATCTGGCGCAACTGGTCCCTGGTGGATCCGCCGCGTCTGGCCAAAGTCCTCGACACCTCCGTGGAGAACGTGCAGGCCGTGGCCGAATCCCTGGGCTTGCCTGCCGCGCGGCCGGTCCCGCCTGAGCAGGAAGCGCGCGGCTACATCACCGTCATCCGCCGCAACTGGCACCTCTTGCCCTACGACCAACTCCTGGTCCTCCTCGGCATGTCGGCGGACCAGCTCGCCTACACGTTGCGCGAGGACGACTTCCTGTTCATCAAACTCGGTTTGCTGAAGCCTGCCTGTCCGCCGCTCCGTTACACGCCGCCCACCGCGGAAGCCCGCCAGCGCGCGGGCGAGATCAAACAGCTCGTCCAGGAGACGTTCGGCGGCGAGCTGCTTGAGCCTGGCGAACCGCGCTTTGGCTTCATCCAGGAGTTCAGCCGCCCGCCGGCGCTTCCCCCTCCCCTTGCGGGAGGGGGCAGGGGGAGGGCTTCTGGGGAGTTGCGTTTCATCTACTCCTACTTCGCGCTTTATGGCGACCCGCTCGCAAATCCCAACCTCGATCCTTATCCCGACGGCCTCCTGGCGCGGCTCGCGGAACTCGGCGTCAATGGCATCTGGATGCACACGGTCCTGAGCACGCTGGCGCCCAGCGAGACCTTCCCCGAGTTTGGCGCGGGCCATGAGGCGCGCCTGGCCAATCTGCGGAAACTGGTTGAACGCGCCAAACGCTACGGTATCTCGATCTACCTCTACATGAACGAGCCCCGCGCCATGCCCGCCGCTTTCTTTGGGAGCGCCGGCGTCTCGCCGGCATTGGCGGGCGGGACGCCCGCCCTCCCAGGGGCCGGCGGGACGCCGGCGCTCCCAGGGACGCCCGCGGCACGCGCCGAGATGCGCGGCGTCCATGAGGGCGATCACTATACCTTGTGCACCTCGGCGCCCCAGGTCCGGGAATGGCTTTCCGGCGCGCTGGCTTTCGTCTTCAAGAACGTCCCCGGCCTGGGCGGCGTGTTCACCATCACCGCCTCGGAGAACCTCACCAACTGCGCGTCGCACGGCCGCCACAAGGACTGCCCGCGTTGCGGCAAGCGCACGCCGGCAGAGATCATCGCCGAAGTCAACACGGCCATTGAGCAAGGAGTGCATCGCGGCAATCCCGAGGCCAAGGTCATCGTCTGGGATTGGGGCTGGGGCGATTTCGCGGGTGAGGCTATCGCCAAGCTGCCAAAGTCCGTCTGGTTCCAGTCCGTCAGCGAATGGGACAAGCCGATTGAGCGCGGCGGCGTCAAGAGCACCGTGGGCGAGTACTCCATCTCCG
>JBEKKG010000273.1:0-8769 GCA_050010835.1 Planctomycetota bacterium | reverse complement strand
TTGGTCAGGGCGGAAAGCCACCCCTGCATCAATAAGGCGTCGGCCGGGAAGGTTTCCGCGCCCGTGACGACCCAGGAGCCGTTGGCGGTTTTTTGGACGGTGAATTTTTCCCCGGCGGCGACCTGGATGGAATCAATCAGCGCCGGAGAAAGGCTGGTCAGATGATAATCCAGAAAATTGGTATAGCTGCCTTCCCAGGGCAGAAGAGGGTCCCGGGCGATCTCGATGACGTTGGCCGGGGAGAGCCGGCGGGCGTAGGCCAGCTTGGGGTTGTTGGTGGGGCTGGCGCCCATCTTCAAATCCAGCGCGATATTGGTCTTGCTGTCGTCGCGCAGAAAGGTCAACTCGAGCACGGGAGAGGGCGTCGGCCCTTGCAGCAGGGAGGCGTCCAATTCCGGGGCGCCGTCGGGCACGAAATTGCTCACCGTCAACTCCTGGAGGCGGGCGAGCAAGGCGTCAATCTTTGGCGTGTCGGCGCGGTGCTGGATCTGCGGGTTGCGCAGCCTTTGGCCGTCGTCGGCCTCCGGCGTCTCGCTGCGAAAGTGCTTTCTGATGTAATTGCCGAGCGTCACGTTGGTCGGGCCGTAGCCGCCATGGTACATGTAGTATTCCAGGGCCACGCTCATTTCGCCGGCGGTCTGGTAACGTTTCTGGAGGTCGCGCTCCAACGCCCTCATGAGGATCTCGCACAAGCCGTCGGACATCTCCGGGCGGTACTTCCTGGGATCGGGGATGGGGGCGCTCTTGACGTTTTCCAGCGTTTCGTAGATGTCGCCGGTCTCGAAGATGTGGAAGCCGGTGAGCAGTTCATACATGACGATGCCCAGACAGAAGATGTCGGAGCGGCGGTCGGTGGCTTCATAACGCGCCTGCTCCGGCGACATGTACTCGACTTTGCCCATCAGCACTTCGCCCTCTTCCTGTTCCATGACCATGCGGGCCTTGGCGATGCCGAAGTCGGTGAGCTTCACGACACCCTCGTAGTTGATCATGATGTTCTTGGGCGAGACGTCGCGGTGCACGATGTTCAGGTGCTGGCCG
The DNA here is from genome assembly GCA_050010835.1 of Planctomycetota bacterium. Lineage (GTDB taxonomy): Bacteria > Planctomycetota > SZUA-567 > H5-PLA8 > H5-PLA8 > JAPLOD01. The sequence continues at coordinate 7,728 of JBEKKG010000273.1, read as the reverse complement.
TCGCGCCCGCGCTTGTTGTGGGCATATTCCAGTCCGCGGCACACGCGGCTGATGATGAACGCACCCAGTTCGAGCGGCAGCGGAATGCCGCGCTCAAGGTGCACGTCAATGAAGTTCTCGGCGTTGATGCCGTCCACGAACTCCAGCGCAATGTAGTAGATATTGCCCGCTTTGCCCAGGTGGTAGACCTGCACGATATTCTCGTGGACCAGGTCGGCCACCAGTTTGGCTTCGCCGATGAACAGCCGCACGAACTCGGTGTTGGTCGAGAAGCTCTCCAGGATAGTCTTGATCGCTACGGTCTTCTTGAAGCCCTCCGCGCCGAACTGCTCCGCCTCGTATACGGCGCCCATGCCGCCTTCGGCAAGGAGCCGGACCAGATTGTAATGCTTGGACTCATCAATGGACTTGAGTTGTGCATCCGCCGCCATGACCTTTATGCTCCCGCATCGGCCCGCTCCTGAGGACGCGAACCCGCCACTTTTTTCGGCAATCCCATGAGCAGACTGTGCGGCAGAGAGGCGCTCCTGTCAACTAATTCCCGTCAGGGTAAGAGTGCCCGTTCCTGCCGGTGCCTTTGCCGTTCGCTTTGGCGTTATAGGTGAAGCGGACCGTGGCTCCCAGAGTCAAGCTTTTGTTGATGACAATTCTGAGGGGCACGTCCACCGCGGCATTGACCTCAGTGCTGTTGATCCAATTCGCCGGGAGAAGCGCAGCCGACAAAGTGCTGTGTGACAAGGTGACGTGCAGTTGCCGCTTCCTGACGTCGAACGAAAACAAGAAGCCCTGGGCCGAGTCCTGAAAGCGGCCCCGATTGTCCGTGAAAAATGGGGGAAAGGTCAAGGGCGCACTGCCGGCGCCCAGCAGGAACTGGACGGAAGCGTTGGCGATCGAGTCCGGGAACAGGTTCGGGCGCAGCAGGATGTCGAGCGTGTCGGCGCCGGAGCGCGTGAAGCTGACACCGAACTGGCCCTTCGTGACCACCATGTTCCCCGGCACCTGGACAAGCACGAAGTCCTTCTTGAGCTGCGGATTGGTGCTCGTATTCAGCAAACTCGGGGTGGCTATCGCGGCCAGGTTGCTGGCCTTAACGTAGGTTTGGAGCGCGGCATCGGGATTGCTCGCATCCGGCGCCGCGGGCAAGTCCGTCTTTGCCATGCGCCCATTGTCAATCACAGACAGGACGACGCGATAGATGCCCGGCGCGACGTACGGGTGGCTCATGATTACGTTGGGGATATTGGGCGGCAACTGGTTGGCAGGGATATTCTCAAAGCTGCCATCGCCCCAGTCCATGCCAGCCCAGGCAATGAAGCCGTCCACATCAAAACTCGTGCTTGCGGTGACCTGGAGATAATAAGGCAAGTCGCCGGTCGCAGGGGAACTCAACACTTCGAGGTGCGGCGCCGGCGGGAAGTTCGCCGTGGCGATGAGCACCTGGCCCGTCGTGAAGGCTGACGGTCCTTTGACGGCGTAATCGGGATCACTGGGGGCCAATGTCAGGTTGAAAATGATGACGTTAATCTGGAAGGTGACCGTATAAGTGGTTCCTATCGGAGCAGCGGCAGTATATTGGTGGCTTGCCTGTGCCAGCACGCCGGCCGCCGTGGTTCCTCCTTGCCCAACCGCCCCGGAAACCCCGTCGCCGAAGTTCCAGATCGCTTCGTACTCATAAACCTGGTTGGGATTGTCGGAGACCGGGAGGTAGGTCTGGGACGGGTCGAACGTGACGATGACAGGCGGCGTCCCCCCGCCGACGTTCTGGACGAAGACGGGCACAGGGTCCGGCCCGTAGCCCCCTACCTGGCCGCCACTGCCTCCGCCTCCTCCACCGCCGCCACTGGGAGGGGTGACAGCGTAGGTCCCCACAACGATGGGGCTGGAAATCATGCCCGGGCTTGTGGAGTAAACCTCAAGGGTCAAGGTGGTCGTGATCATGATGGGCATGGTGTAGACATTGGAGTAGACCGTTGGGGCAGAGCCGTCAACAGTGAAGAACATCGTTACTCCCGGCGTCGCGCAGGAAACGGTGACCGTTGTCCCGCCGATATACGTGCCCGGCGGTGGCGTGAAAACGGGTGTGGCCACAGTGGCGGGGACAATGATGACCGTCAGCGTCTTGGTATCCACGCCCGCGCTGCTGACTGCCTTCAAAGCCACGGCGTAGGTTCCGGCGGCAGTGGGTGTCCCCGAGATCACCGGGCTGTTCAAGAGCAGCCCGGGCGGCAGGTTTGTGGCCGAGAACGTAATCGGGGCGGCCCCTGAGGCGGTAATGGTGTAGCTGAAGGCCGCGCCCACTGTGCCGCTGGCACTTAGAGCGCTCGTAATGGCGGGCGCGGCGGCTGCAGCCACCGTCACGCTGCCGGTCATGGTGGCGGGATCGCCTGTGCTATGGTAAGTGTAGGTCCCAGCAGGAAGGGCAATGGAGTATGATCCTCCGGGAGCGAGGGGGCCTGAGGACACGGGGAGGGTATCGAACGTGACCGTATGGCTGTTCGCGGCGCTATTGTTTGTCCAGGAGACCGTGTCCCCGGCGTTGGCCGTGATCGCTGCGGGCACGAAGGCAAAGTCCACTATCGAGACCGGATGGATCGCCCGCCCCTGTGCGGCGCCTCCCTGGCTGCCTGGGCCTGCCGAGCCCTCCACTGCGGCGGCGCCGGACAGCAGCCCCAGCCCGCAGGCCAGCGCGAGCAGAACTCCGCGCGGCCCTGAGGCCGCCTGCCTCAGAGGAGAGCGGCTTGCCAAGCCGCCCAACTTGATGAGCTTCAAGGCTGCATACTCCGCCAGACCAGCACACGGGTGGCTGCGCCACCTTATCGCCGACATGATCGAGTCTCCGTCTGCCCCTGGAGCCGTTCCTGCTGCACTCCCCTTTACTTCACGAAGTTCGTAGCCGAGGTCTTGATCACAGTCAATGTGGACGTGCCGGCGAAGACCTGGCTTCCTCCGTTCGGTGTGATCGTCAAACCCGCCGTGATCGTCTGCACTCCCAGCGATGGGTTCAAGCCTACCAGTTCGTTGGGCAGAGCGTTGGTGGTGATGCTGAAATCGCCGGCCTGGTTGGTCCACTGCAGCGCCGCGACCCCCGTTTTTCCCATGGTCTTGGGGCGCTTGAAGCTGAAGCTTTGCGCCGGCGAGTTGCCCCTGGCTTTGAAACCAACGGTGGTGGAGAAGTTGAGCGCCTCCGACCAGCCCCCTAGAGACACGATGACGTCTGAGTTGTCTTGCGGCTGCAGGCCGTCGCCGCCGAAGGGGGTCAGTTTGCCCTTGAGGATAGCGGAGACAGAGTTCCCTTGGAATTTGAGCTTGGCGCTAACCACCATGAAAGCGCCGCTCAGCAACTGTTCATTGCCCCCCACCTTGCCAAAGTCGGCTGGGGCGCTGGGATCCGGATTATGGCCCGCCGAGGCGCCGAAGTGGAAGGTGCCGTTGCCGAACCCGATGGGTGGCGGACCAGCATTGTAGCCGTGGGCCCTGTAGCCGTAGGTGATCAGCGCACCGGGCGTGCCCGGAGGCGGATAAAGGTTTTCAATCTGGAGGCCAAACATGGCTGGCAGCAGCAGCGTCTCCGAGCCGTCGGCCAAGCCCAATGTGCCGCACAGGTCGCGCTTCACGTTGAAGCTGAAAGCACCGGACGGCAAGCTTATCTGAAACTGTCCTGTTTCGCCGGTGTCTTGAGGAAGCTGGACGGCTTTGCCGTCCGCACCGAAGGTGGCATCCAAGATTGTCTCCGTGCCATTCAGCACCACCTGCACGTACTTGCCGGTCAAGTCCGACAACTGGCTGCCTGGGAGGTTGACAAAGCCGGTCACGGTGAGCGTGTCGTTCACGGGGTTGGACGGATTCCCGCCGCTCACCGCTGGAATCGCCGAGGAACTGACTACGGGGTGCTTGCCGACAAAGTCAATCTTGAACTTTGAATCCGTGATCACCAAGGAGTTCTGGATCGTTTGCGCCGATGCCACGGCGAAAACATAGACTGTCCCGACCCCCGTGGTGCTCAAGCCGCTGGCACTGTCCTGCCCGCTGAAAACGGCTGAGACCCTGTACAAACCGGGAACGTCGAACTCCACGTTGACGGGATTCCCCACAGGTGCGGGCATGCTCACAGCCTGCCCAGGATTGTTCTGCGCACCGAGGCGGTCAATAGACCAACTGGGAGTGGCGCCCAACTGGGTTGTGGGCGAGGCTGCCTGGGCAGACAGAGTTGTCACCAGCGGGACGGCCCCCCCTTGAGGATTGGCGCTGACCACCACATCCGGGACGTCGCATACCTGCACCGTGAATTGCTTGTTTGAGCTGTTGCCCAAGTCGTCGGTAACAACCAATGTCACCGTGTAGGTTCCGGCCTTCACCCAGGTATGGCAAATGTTGCCTGTAAAACCCTGAGAGTTGTCACCGAAGGTCCACTGGTATCCAAAGGCTGTGGGCTGCGACTGCCCGCCGTTGCATGCTGAGACAGGCGGGGCAACCTGGGTGGCCCAACAGACGGCGTGGGGGATGCAACCGTTAAGCGGTCCAGTGGGGGTCGAAACCACGAAGCCCAAGGCTGAACGCTGGAACACCAAGGATGTGCCGGGCGATATGGTCGTTATTTGTCCATTGTTATTATTGTTGTTATTGTTGACGGGTGGGTTGTTCTGATTGTTGGCGAAGGGATTGTTGCCCTGGTTGCCGAACGGGTCTAAGGGGTTGAAGATCTGATTGCCGTTGTTCAGGTTATTAAAAGGATTAGCGACGTTGTTCGTGGGCAGTCCGCCGTTGGCGCTGTTGAAGTCGTACTGGATGCCAATCGCGCCCGTGGGATCCACAATGCCCACACTGGCGAACCCGAGGTCCACGTCGCCGGATTCCCCGATGATGAATTCAATCTTGTTGTCGCACTCATACAGAACCAGGTTGAAGCTGATGTACTGGTTCCCGCTCCCGTTGGCGAATCCCATCTTGTACCATTCGATCACCAAACGGCGGTTAGGCGCCGTGCCGTCCGAAAACCAGTAGATCCCGGCGCCTTGCACCGAGGAGATGCGCAAGTCGCTCCAGTACGGAAAGTAGGCGTTCATGGGATAGGCCAGCGTAGGAAGCGGCACGTTGTTGCTGTCATTGCACAAATCCAGGGCAGCCACCTTTGGGTCGCCGTCCCAACTGGCAAAGCCGCTGATATGCACCCACAACAAAGAGTCTGGCGGATGCACCTGGCCGTAATACGTAAATGGGAAGGGCACAGGGATAGAGCCCATGCCCAGGTTGTTGAAGCCCGGGCAAAAAACGGTCATCTTCACTTGAGAGCCGCCCGCATTGGCAGGCATGAGCGTGTCCGTGCCGTTCGTGCCGGCGTAGGTCGGCGGATCGCCGTCGGCCAGGCCGTACTCCCCCATGTTGGGGTCTATAGTCACGGGGTAAGCCCGCGCCGGATCCGCCAGCCAGCGGCCGGGCGTCACCACGGCCAGCTTCACGCCGGAAGCATCGAAATCAAAACGATACTCGCAAGCCGTCGCAGCCCGCGGCTTGACCGACTGCAACTCCGTGTCCATGCTCTTGCCATCAGGCGTGGAGACGCTGGCATCCCACGCGACCGGCGGACGCAGGTAGAACACCGTGTTGCCGAACTGGTTCTTGATGTGCACGCCCTTGCGCGTGCTGTAGTGGCCTTGGATCTGTTGTCCGCCGTCCCACAGGGTCAAGCCGGGACTCAATTGCAGATGCCCGGAATAGCCCACGCCATGGTGCTCGTTCGTGCCCGGCACCGCGCGCTTCAGGATGATGTCGTGCTCTACCCCGCCGTCACGCCGCACATACATGCGTTCGTCGGTGTCGGGGTATGTCCCCGGGAAAACCACCTGGTTGCAGCCGCTCCCCTGCTCCACCCTGGCGCGCGCAGGCACTGCTTGCACTGCCGCCACGGTCTCTTGGTCCCGGTACAGTTCCTGGGCCTGCGGGGTCCACTGCACGGTGGCGCCGAACTGCCGGGCGGCCTTGATCAACGAGCCTTCGGTGTACAGGTTGGAGAAGAAATGGGAGAAGCGCGCGTTCTCGTTCGCGACGCCACCGGGCACGGCCTTCAACTCCCGCACGATGGGTTGTGGTTCCGGTGCGTTGTGGGCGCGCGCGGAAGGGGCCAACAAGGCGTTGGCCGGCGCCGACACGTTCACCATCGGCAAGCGGCTGGAAGTTCCCCAAGCTGCCTGCCTGGACGCCTTTGAAGCTTGCGCCTCGGGCAGGAGCAGCCGCCCCAACCCCAAAGCCAAGCAGAAGGCCAAAGCGGACTTCAAGGCCAGTCTACCGTTCATATTCCAGTCCTCCATCCAGCCGCCGGCTCGCACCAGTGCGAACAGGTCACTCTTCATGACGGCGCGGACACCAAACCAACGCTCCTACATTATGTCGCAGGCCGCCCTGCGTTCAATGCCAAAAAACACAAAAGTTCAGCGCACAACGGTTTGGCGTCCCCTCACCAAGTTTGTGCTGCACCGGCCCTGGGCGTTTACCTCTAACCCGGATTTCTCAACGCGGAGGACGCAGAGAAGGATTGGGGATTGCCCCAATCTGCCGCCCTGCGTGTGATGTCCAATCCAAAATCCAAAATGACCGTGTCCCCGCGTCTCCGTGTCCCCGTGTCCCCGTATCACTGTTTCCCCTTGGTAATGCCGTCCCAGTCATCGGTGCGGAACGGTGAAGCCGGCAAATCGGCCTTGTTGTACAGGCTGACTTCAGGATTGTTGGCCCAAGCGTACCGCACGGCCGCCGGTTTCTGGACTTCGGGACTGGAAACCACGACCGTCTCGCCGTCAATCTTCGCCTCAGCCCAGACGAACTTCTTGTCTTCGCCGGCGATGGAGAAACCCGCCAGTTTCTCCCCTTTGCAGACCAGCCCGCCGTTGACGTGCTTGAACTTCAGGCGGATTGACGAGCCCTCGACAGCCATGGAATCGTAGACCGGCCCCGAGTAGGGGAGGTCCTTGCCGTAGGCGATCGCCAGCGCGGCCAAGGCCAGGCGCCGTCCCAACTCCTGCTTGTTCTTGGGATGGATATTGCCGGCCTCGCCGATGTCTATGGCCAGACCCGTGCCGGTCTTGGGCAGGGAGAGCGTCAATTGCTGGGCCTCGCGCAGTTCCGCCCAGTCGCTCTGGCCGGGCTGGGGATTGCGGGGCATGAAGTTGGCGAGTTGCACCCAGATGAAGGGGAAGTCGCCCTGGCCCCAGTTCTTGCGCCAGTCCAGGATCATCGCGGGGAAGAGCTTGCGGTATTGATACGCGCGCCCCGCGTTGGACTCACCCTGATACCAGATCGCGCCCTGAATGCCGTACGGAATCAGCGGGGCGATCATGGCGTTGTACAGGCCTGACGGCATCCAGGGATTGTGAGCGGGATCGTCAGGAGCTTTGGGCTTCTTGGGCGCAGGCTTGCCTTCGGCCTTGGCTTTTTCCGAATCCTGCTGCCATTTCTCCAGTTGCGTGGCGAAGTTCTCCTTCGCCTTAGGATAGCCTGCCACGCCTGCCGCAAACCCGTCGAGGATCTTCTTGTAGTCCGGGTCGCTTTCCAGAGTGGCCTTGGTGGTCCAGCTTTCCGCCGGCGTCCCGCCCCAGGAAGTGTGGATCAGGCCCAGGGGCACGTTCAACGTCTTGTGCAGCTCGCGGCCAAAGAAGAAGAGCACCCCCGAGAAGCCGCCCACGTTCTGCGGGCTGCATTCAGCCCACTTGCCTTTGCAGTCGGACTGCGGCGTGTCCG
>JBEKKG010000272.1:0-8770 GCA_050010835.1 Planctomycetota bacterium | reverse complement strand
CCTGCGCACGGGACCTGGTGGGTGGAGAGCAGCGTGCCGATCGAGACGCGCGCGACCATGCGCGAGGTCGCCGATCCTCTGCGGGCAGGCGCAAACGTGGATTTTCAGAATGGACTGGCAGGCAAGCAGGTGACCATTCATTTCCGCGATGGCCAGATACCCCCTGCGACGGGGAAGGTCGAAGCCGTTGAAGCACCGAAAGATCAAAGGGTCTGGAGCCGTTCGTTCGAACAGACGGGGTACTATTGGGACAGGTCCAGCACTCCACAGCCGTCCGCGCCCCAGGGACGCTTCCTTGTCTTGCAGACAGAGAATGGCCGCATCTTCGCCGACTCTTCCCTTATCGCGTACATGAAAGTCGAATCCAAGGACGAGATCACGGGCAAGCACCGCGAGCCTGTGCTGCTGGTAACAGCCGGAAAGGAATTGGAGAAACCGGCGAGTGTGTTCGTCACCTATTTGGCCAAAGGACTTTCCTGGGCGCCCAGTTACCGTGTGGACATAGCCGCCCCCAAGACGCTCAGCATTGAGCAAACAGCCGTCATCAAGAACGAACTGGCGAGCATCGAAGGCGCGGAAGTGCAGCTCATTTCCGGGTTCCCCAGCATGCAGTTCGCCCACGTCACTTCGCCGCTGTCCCTGCGCACCAACTGGTCCACGTTCTTTCAGCAACTCGGCCAGCGCCCCACTCTGATGCATTCCAGGATGGGAGACGTGGTGGCGCAGCAAGCGGTGATGGCCAATGCGCCCTTCCCAGGCGTCATGGATCTGGGCGCGGTTCCCTCTGGCGAAGGAGTTGACATGCACTATCAATCCATAGGCCCCCGCACCCTCAAGGAAGGCGACTCGCTGGCGCTTTCCATTGCCAAGGAAACAGCCCCTTACGAACGCATCGTCGAGTGGTTGATTTCAGACACGCGCGACGAATATGGGCACTACGCCGAGGGCTACCGGCGCCAACAGGACGCGGAGCAATATGAAGACGCGGCCTGGGACGCCGTGCGCTTCAAAAACCCATTCAAGTTCCCCATGACGACCGCCGCCGCGACGGTCGTTTCAGGCAATCGTTTCAACGGCCAGCAGATGGCCTACTGGGTCAACAGCGGCGAAGAAACCAGCGTGCGCGTCACAAAGGCGCTGAGCCTGCGCAAACGCCACACGGAACTCGAAGAGCCCGGCCAGCGGGACGAAGTCTTCCTCGGCGCACAGCGCTATCAAAAGACGGTGGTCAAGGGCGAGCTGGCCGTGAACAACCACCGCAAGGAAGATGTGACTATGGTCGTCCGGCGCCGTTTCTCAGGGGAATTGATCAGTGCCGACGGCGAGCCGAAGAAGACCCTGCGCGAGGAAGGAGCGTACTCCGTGAATCCGCGCAACGAGCTGACCTGGACCTTCGTGCTCAAGCCCGGTGAAGAAAAGGCGCTGACTTATCGCTATTCGCTGCTCGTGCGCCGCTAGTTGTTGTTCTGCACCTTACTGAACCAGCCCCGTCATTTCGTGGGGCGCGCCGTTAACGTAAAGTTTTCCGCTACGGATCGCCCCGTTGGCGCCATCCGTTTCCAGCACGCAGAACGTGGCTTCCTTCCCGGCGCCCAGATCCCCGTCGAGGTCCATGAGCTGCCGCGGCACGGCGGAGAAATGGCGCCAGGCGGACTGCCACGGACAGCCCAGCATGGCCGCGGCGCGCAGGATGCCGTGGATGGGCCGCAGCGCCGAGCCGGCGAAGTTCGTCTGCCCGGGATGCCGCACCACCTGGTCCGGCCCCACGTCCACCTCAAGCCGCCCGATCTTGTAGCGGCCGGGCGGCATGCCCGCCGGCGAGACCGCGTCGGTGGTGTACCAGATGTGGCCGGGGTCGAGCACGCGGTGCATGATCCGAAAGGCCATCGGCGAGACGTGGATGCGGTCGGGAATCAGCCCCACGCACAGTCCCGGAGTATCCAGAGCGCGCCAGACGATGTTGTCGTGGCGGTCGAGCTGCTGCGGACAGCCATTCGCCAGGTGCGTGAAAGCCACAGCGCCGGCCTGCACCGCGCGGCGGATCGTCTCCGCTGAGGCATTGGTGTGGCCGAGGCTGACCTTGATGCCCCAACCCGAGGCCAGCGCGACGACCTCCAGCGCGCCCGCGCGTTCCGGGGCCAGGGTCAGGAGCACCGGGTCTCCGGCGGTGGCTTCCCGCAGCTCGCGGACGTGCTCCGGCTTCGGGTCGCACATCACGCTGGGATCGTGAGCGCCGCAGAAGCCCGGCTCCGCCGAGAGAAACGGCCCTTCAATGTGCCAGCCCGCAATGGCGCTCCGCAGTTCCGGGCATTGCGTGCGCATTTCGCGGAAGGCCTTCAGGCGCGCCATGATCTTGGGCCACGGGTCCGTGGTCAGCGTCACGAACAGCCGCGCGCAGCCCGCCGCATAAAGGCTTCTCACTACCGTGCGCATGTCTTCCAGCGTGACGCTCGGGTTGGCGAAGTACACCCCGGCGTAACCGTTGATCTGCAAGTCGGTCAGCGGCGGGGCGACCCACAAGTTCTCGGGCGCAGCGGAACAGGACTCAAACTGCGTGATGCGCCCCTCGCGCCAGGCCACCCGCATGGGTTGGCGCGTGCCGTAATGCCAGGCATTGATGCTGCCTTCGTTCATGGGTAACCCCTCCGCTCGTGACAGGTGACATGGAACAACAGGCGCACGGCTTGCCCGATGGGAATTATGGGAGGCATGGGAGTTATGTCATGGCACAACACGCGAGTTGGCGTGTCACTTGCCCCGCTCCCCGCTCCCCGCTCCCCGCTCCCCGATTCCCGCCTCGGGTTGCTCGAAGAGGGGGAAGCCTTCCAGGTGCGCACGCACGGTGCGGACAAAAGTCTTCAGCGCGCGCACCCCGCCGCCGGGCACGAGCCGCAAGCGGGGCACGCCGGCCTGGGCCAGGACGGCAAGGAACTCGCGCCAAGCCGCCGGTTCGGGTTCCTCGCCCAGCGGGGCCTCGACCACCACCGCCGCCGGCTCGTCGAAGGCCACGCCAATGGCCTTGGCGAAATCAATGCGCTCCGCCAGGTCTTCAGCCGCAGGCACCAGCTTCATTGTCGGGCCGCCATCGTAGACCCGCACGGGGTCCAGGGCGACGCCGTCGCGCAGGAGAAACTCACGGTCGCCGCGCCACAAGCGCCGCACCGCTTCAGCCGGCGCGCCGCCGACCAGCGCCAGTTCCATGCCCGTTTCGTCGCGCAAGGTGGCCACGGCGCCGTGCACGATGGTCACCAGCGTGACCGCGAGCGTGCGCAGTTGCCGGGTGATGCGGAACCCTTCGAAGCTCTCGCCTTGCAGCCAGGCCGCGGCGTTCCACAGCCCGGCGATGGCCACCGGCAATTGCCGGCCGCGCACCGGCGAAAGGCCGAAGTACTCCTCGCGTTCGCGCTGGGCTTGCGCCGCCACTGCGGCCATCTGCGCCAGGCGCACGGTCACACGGGCCTGATCGCGCAGCGCTTCGCGGACCATCAGGCCGGCCAGGTTGAGAGTCACGGGGAGCGCGCGGCGCGTGCGCTCCGTTCTCCCATTGGCGCAGGCCGGCGCCAGGAGCAAGTCCAGGGCTGCGCCGGAGGAAGGCGCGGGAACCAGCGACGCCGGGATGGCAGCCAGGCGGCCGGCCAATTCCGCGGCCCGTTCCGCCGTATCCACCCGCACCCACACCGTTTGCAGAGCGGCAACGCACCAGTCGCGCAACACGCTGCCGGCGTTGGAGGCGAGCGGGTCCAGTGCCTCCGCCCAGGCCGCGCCGGTGCTGGGCTGTCCGGGCGCGGGCCGGGCCGCGCCTTCATTGTCCGGGCGGTTGGGATACGGCTCCAGCGCGAGCAGATTGTCCTGGGCCGCACGGACTACTTCGTGGGAATGGACCGTCTGAAGCCAGAAGGCTTCGAGCGCCGGACCGTCATGCGGGAGAGGGGTCTCCTCAGCCGCCACCGAGTCGTACCGCGGCACGTGCATGGGCAGCGCGAAGGCGACGCGGCGCGCGGCGTAAGCTTTGATGTCCAGGGCGCGCTGCGCCAGGACCAGCACCGCCAGGGCATGCAGCAGGGCGGGCGAAACGCGTTCTTGCCCCAAGGCCACGACCCGCCGTTCCACCTCGCGCGCCACTTCCCCCGCGGGATCGCGCGCCACGCCGGCCGCGCGCAAGGATTCCAGGAGGCGCCGCCGGTCCCAGGGCGAACCCACGGCGCCGCCGCCGGGCGCCCCGGGTTCGGCCACCCGCAGACGCCAGAGCAGGCCCGTGGCGGCGCGCCCGCATTCCGCATAGCAGTGGGCGACCGCCCGGCAACCCGTTTTCTGCAGTAACTGGGAGACCACGCTACGGATGTCCGCGCTGGCCGCCACTGCGCCGGCCTGGGCGACCAATTGGGCGCCGGCAGCCTGGGCAATTTTCTGGGCCAACTGCTCGGCGGCCGAGGCCGACAAGCCGAGATTCGCGGCGCGCACGGCCCGCGTGACCGCAAGGGCCAGCTTGGCGGCGTCGTAGGCCACCACGCGCCCATCATGTTTGCGGACTGCTTCGGGCTGGTCCATTCTTCTCGTTGGCGCGTTCGCCGCGCACTTTCACGAACTCTTCCAGCACTGCCATGAACTCGCTGACGTCCTTGAACTCCTTGTAGACCGAGGCGAAGCGCACGTAGGCGACCTGGCTGACCTTGCGCAGTTCCCGCATCGCCAGTTCGCCGAGATGGCTGGATTGCACCTCACGATCGTACCTCTCGAAGGCCTCGCTTTCCACGGCCGAAACCATCTTGTCCACCTGCTCCACGGAGACGTTCAGGTTCCAGCAGGCCCTTTCGATGCCGCGCCTGAGCTTGTCGCGTTCGTAGGGCACGCGGCGCCCGTCTTTCTTGATGACGCGGACCGGGCTTTCCTCAACGCGCTCGTAGGTCGTGAAGCGGCGTTTGCACGCGCAGCATTTGCGGCGGCGGCGCACGGTCGCGCCTTCCTCGCCCTCGCGGCTGTCCACGACCTTGTCGTCGTTAAGGTGGCAAAACGGGCAGAGCATGGGGCGCCTTCCTCATCCGCGGTTTGCTGCGGAGAATACCGCAAAAGCAACCGGTGGCAAGTGGCGGATTCCGGGGACATGACCCGATTTCCGGCTGTTTGGAAATCGGGATCGTGTCCCCGGAATCCCTGAGTTTTGGATTGAACAACACCCACGAGGCTGGTTCTTTCTTGAGTTTTGGCAGCTTTCGCGCATACTGGCTGCGGCCTTTATGCGGAGAAGCGGCCCGATGGAAGATAGCAGCAAGACAGTAATCAAGCCTAATGCCCCTGCGGCCGGCGCCATCCAGCCGCGCTCCGGAGTCGTGCCGGGCCAGGACCTGGGCGGCTACCACATCCTGCGTTTGATCGGTTCCGGCGGCTTCGGCGATGTCTTCCTGGCCTTGCACCGGGTGTTGCGGCGCCAGGTCGCGCTGAAGGTGGTCCATAACGATTGGCTGCAGCATCCCAACGCGGTTGAGCTCTTCCTGCGGGAAGCGCAGATTGTGGCCCGCTTCGACCATCCCAACATTGTGCCTGTATACGACGCGGGCCACAGCGAGAAAGGCGTGCTTTACATGGCCATGCGCCTGGTGCCCGGGGGCGACCTGGTGAGGCTGATTGAAAAGGAAAAGCCGGTACCCAGGCAGCGCGCACTGGCGCTCATGCGGGATTGTTGCGCCGGGCTGGCGGCCATCCACAACCTGGGGATGGTCCACCGCGATATCAAGACCGCCAACATCCTGTTGGAGAGCGACGGCAGGGCCTGTATCACCGACCTGGGCCTGGCTTCCCTGCAACGCGAAGGCATTCCGGTGCTGGAGAAAGACGGCAGCGTCGTGGGCACGCCGGTCTACCTGGCGCCGGAGCGGCTCAGCGGCACGGAGAGCGCCGGGCCGCTCGGCGATCTCTATGCGCTGGGCATTACTTTTGTGGAACTCCTGAATGGCGACGCGCCGTTCGGCGCGATGCCTTCTATTGAGATACTCACGCGGATGGAGCATGGCCAGATGCCGAAGGTGCAACTCAACCGTTCCGATCTGGGGAACAGCCTGGAGACCCTGTTGCGCGAGATGACCGCGCCGGTCCCGGAGGAACGTCCCAAGGACATCGAGTCGGTGCTGCGGCATGTGGAGGCCCTGCTGGCCGAAGCCGAGGACAGGGCGCCCTACGTGCTCCCGCCGGAGCGCGCGACTGAGGCGACCCTGGCGGCGACCCATGCCCGGCTGAAGACCAGCACCCTGCTTAAGGTCCTGTTGGACAGCCTGCCCGGTCCCGCTCTGGCGCTCAACGCCTCCCGGCAGGTGGTCGCGGCCAACGAGAAAGCCGCCGCCCTGTTGGGCGCCAAGGAAGCCGCCGGTGTGCTTGGCAAGCGGCCCGGAGAACTCCTGGCTTGCAGGGACGCACGCCGCGGCCCCGATGGCTGCGGCACCGGCCCGGCCTGCCCTTACTGCGGGCTGGGCGCAGCGTTGTCGCAAGCCCACACAGGGAAGGCGACGCCGCTGGATGGCGAATGCCTGCTGTGCAACGAATGCGGAAGCACCACCGAGTTTGGATTCCGTCTGAACGAGATACAGCTCGGCGACGAAACCATTCTGCTGCTGGCGATGCGCGACTTGAGCTCCGAGAAGCGGCGCCAGGTGCTGGAACGGAGCCTCGTCGCCAATCTGCTCGACACGGCGGACATGGTCCAGGCCCTTGCCGATTCGGAGAAGGGGAAGGGGCTGCCGGCCGGCGCGCGCGCTGCGCACAGGAGGATCAGCGGCTTGCTTTCGGAGGCCAGCAAGGCGCTGATGGAGGAAGCCGTCTTTCAACAGCACCTCCTGGCCGGCGAGGCGGGCGAACTTCAGCCGTTGTGGGCGGAGTGCCCCATTGGCCCACTGCTCACGGACGTCTGCGAACATTTTCGCCGGCATTCAAGCGGCGCAGGCCGCGAAGTGGCGCTGCATTGCCCGCCGGAACTGAGCGTGCGTACGGACCGCATTCTCCTGCAGCGTGCGGTGCGCGACCTGGTCAAGAACGCCCTGGAGGCGTGCGCAGTCGGCGAGAAGGTGCAGGTGGAAGCGGCGCCGTGGGAGGAGGGCGGGGTTGAAATCCGCGTCCATAACCCACAGGGCATGCCCCCCGCAGTCCGCATGCAGGTGTTCAAACGTTCCTTTTCCACCAAGGCGGCCAGCGGACGGGGCATTGGGACACATGCGGCGCGGCTGTTTGTCGAAGGCGCCCTGCGCGGCCACATCGGCTTCAGCAGCACGGCCTCCGGCGGGACCACGTTCTGGATAAGGTTGCCGAAACGGCCCCCGGAGACGTGAGGATTTAGGATTTAGGATTTTGGATTGGCCACTACGCTGTCTTGGGCAGGTGGGGCCAGGCTGTTAGCTGCACAAAGAAGTGCCTAATTCAATGGACATAGAGCCTTAAAGAGGCTACACTGAGTATAGGTGGCGCCTTATTGCCGGGTGTGAGGCGCAGGGCAAGGTGCAGAGATGGCGGATAAAAACGAAGATAAAGAGCCGTGGAAGCGGCGCAAAAAAAGCGACGACTCCGACCGTCACGAAGACCAAGGGGAGGACGGCGACTCCTCAGGCCCGGAGCGGCCCAAGGGGGTGGACTTAAAGTCCAACAAGTTCCTGTTCCTTATTATCCTCGTGGGCATCGCCCTGGCCGTGGGCATGGGCCTGAAGACTGCGCAGACCCGCGCCAAGGACCTGGATTGGACCCAGTTCCTGGCGAAGTTGAAGGCCAGGAACTTCAAGCTGGTGCGCATTGACCCCCCCGACCTGTACGCGGATTACGCCGACGGCACTACGCCCGCCAGTGAGAGAACCTCCCATGTGGTCCTGCCCGACCCTTTCACGGACTCGGCCTACAAGGACATGATGACCGCCAATTCGGAAAGCGGCGCGGCGGAAGTAAAATGGGAGCAGAAGAATGAACTGGCCCGCATCCTGATCGGCATGCTGCCGTGGATGCTGCTGTTCCTGCTCATCTATTATTTCATCTTCCGCCAGTTGCGCGGGCCTGGCGGGCCCGGGGGGGTGCTGTCCTTCGGGAAATCGCGGGCCACGCTCATCACCAAGGACAAGTGCAAGAAGACCTTCAAGGACGTGGCGGGCGTGGACGAGGCCAAGGCGGAAGTCGAGGAAATCGTGGGGTTCCTGAAGAACCCCAAGAAGTTCCAGCGCCTGGGCGGCCGCATCCCCAAGGGCGTGCTGCTGGTCGGCATGCCCGGCACCGGCAAGACGCTGCTGGCCAAGTCCATCGCGGGCGAAGCGGATGTGCCCTTCTTCAGCATCTCCGGTTCGGACTTCGTCGAGATGTTCGTCGGCGTGGGGGCCTCGCGGGTGCGGGACCTCTTCCAGCAGGCGCGCGAGAACAGTCCGTGCATCATTTTCCTGGACGAGATTGACGCCGTGGGGCGGCGGCGCGGCACCGGCATCGGCGGCGGGCACGACGAGCGCGAGCAGACGCTCAACGAGATCCTCGTGCAAATGGACGGCATGGAGTCCGACGACAAGATCATCGTCATGGCCGCCACCAACCGTCCCGACGTGCTCGACCCCGCGCTCCTGCGCCCAGGGCGCTTCGACCGCCACGTCTACGTGGACCTCCCGGACGTGAAGGGGCGCGAGGAGATCCTGCGCGTCCATTCCAAGAAGGTGAAATTGGCCGCGGACGCGGACCTGGGGCAACTGGCCAAGACCACGGCGGGCTCCAGCGGCGCGGACCTGGAGAACATCATCAACGAAGCCGCGCTCGTGGCCGTCAT
>JBEKKG010000271.1:0-8838 GCA_050010835.1 Planctomycetota bacterium | reverse complement strand
TCTTCACTACAACGCCTTTCGCGCCAGATTCTGCTCCGCCGCGCCAATCCGCAACGACTTGCAGCGGCAAACCAGCCAATATTCTCCACAGATTTTTTCAAACTGCGGAAGATGGGTTAACACGCGCGCGTGGCCCACCCTGCGGTAGGCGTGGGGAGGGCGCCGCGGGAAATGAAGACGGACTTTCTCATTAAGGCTTGGGTTAGTGAATCGCTTTTCAATGGGTGGTCCCTCCCCCAGTTCTTGGCTTACGCCTCAAGTCCGTACCTCTATTTTTCGATTCCATCTTCTTACAGCGTAGGATATATCCATGTGGGCTTGGAGCGTCCCTTGGAAAAAATCTGGAGAAAAAATAAAAAAAGTTATCTCCTTGCTGAGCCGTGAGTTAAACCGTGTGTAGCCCTCACAGAGCCCTCTCCCAAAACCAAATCCTCGCGCCGCCATACGTAGTATATAGGTGGGAAAAGGGTTTGTTCATGGACAATCCAAGTCAACGCTGCGGCCATCGGCCTTTGTGCCTGGCCGCGTACTTCCACCCCGGCCATAGCCGCTGGCGGCGAGCAAGTGCCGGATTAGCCTGCGTTTCTCACCACAGAGACACAGAGGCACAGAGAACGGCAGGCAGATTGGGGCAACGAGTGCCGAAATCCTATTTCCACTCTGTGTCTCTGTGCCTCTGTGGTGAGAAACCCGGGTTAATCACCCCGAAGGCGAGTTCAGGGAAGGGTTTGTGCCCTGCGCTCCCCCCAAAGCACTGCGGGAAGACGATCACGCACAACCAACGCGCCCGTAACGCAGTAATCACGCAGCAATCACGCGCAAATGACGCGCAAATGACGCACAAATCACGCGCTATAAATGAGATATGTAAAAACCAAGTCAAGCAATGTGTAAGGGTTTATAAGAACGAGAGGCGCGAAAGTCAGCCAACTAGGCCTGGAGAAATGGGGCGACACAATGCCCAATTCCGAAGCGCCCGACACTCCGCGGAACGGAACTGTGGAATCGGGTATTGTGTCCACCTGCATCCAGTTGAAGCCAGTTCCTTGCCAAAGCTCTTCAGACCTTACGCAGAAGGTCTGCAAACGCTGTGCAGAAAGTGAGCGATCATGCGACAAAACGTTGCAAAAGTTGACTGCCTTCCGTGCTGGTGTGTGTCTCGTAACATCCTTTGCAGCCGGCAGTTACATAGGTGCGACCCCATCCGTGGCCCCAACTCAAGGGGGCAAGGCGCTGGCGGAACTCAGAACATGCGACAGGCCCATTGCGTTCTGCTCTTGGTTTGTGTGGCGCTCAGTGCGGCAGCGCCGGGCCAGGAGGTGGTTGTGACGCCTGAAGAGAGCGACGAGATTCTCGCCAACCCGGGCATGGGCTGGGAGACCTTTCATCATACCAGCAAGCAGGACAAGAGCCTCCCGCCGTGGCTGCCCTCGACAGTCCAGTACGCGCGCTGGGGCTGGGGCCAAGTGGAACCCGCGCCGGGAAAGATTGACTACGCTTTCCTCGACAAGGCCCTGAAGGACTCGCACGACAGCGGGCAGACGCTGGCGTTCCGCGTCATGTGTTGCTCGACCTCCTCCAACCAGCCTTACCACCCCAAGTGGCTGAAGGAGACCGGTGGCAAGGAACTCCAGGCCGACTACGAAGGCCACGGCCCGTTTCCGATTCCCGACCTGGACGATCCCACGGTCTTGAACGCGCACTTGGACTTCATCAAGCGGCTGGGGGAAAAGTACGATGGGCACCCCGACCTTGACCACGTGGATCTCGGTTCCATTGGCTGGTGGGGCGAATGGCATCTTAGCGGCTCGAAGAACTGCAAGCTGACGACAGAGGAGAACTGCATGAAGGTCGTCAACGCGTATCTCTCCGCGTTCAAGAAGACTCCCCTGCTGATGCTCATCGGCGGCGCGCGCTGCCTCAAGTACGCCACCGATCACGGCACGGGCTGGCGGGCCGACTGCCTGGGCGACATGGGCGGGTTTTCGAAAAATTGGTGCCACATGCGCAATGGCTACCCTGGCTGGATCAAAGAGGCCGGCATTCAGGACGCCTGGCGGTCGGCCCCTGTCGCCTGGGAGTCCGGTTGGGACATGCAGCGCTGGGTGAAAGAAGGCTGGCCGTTGCGCTTCATCTTCAACTATGCTTTGGCCTGCCACGCTTCGTACCTCAACAACAAGTCGGCGCCGCTGCCGGAGGGCGCGAACGTGCGGCCTGAACTCGAGAGATTCCTGCGCCGGCTCGGCTATCGGCTCGTGCTGAAGGAACTTAAGCACCCCGCGCAGGCCAGGTTGGGCGAAGCGCTAACTGTCACCACGCAATGGCAGAACACCGGTTCGGCGCCGTGCTACAAGCCCTATCGCCTTGCCTACCGCCTGACGGCCACGCTTGCCGACGGCACAGAACACTCCGAGATCATCCGGAGCGGCACGACGGTGAACCGCTTCATGCCTGGGACGCTGGAATTGTTCACGCCTGAGTTCTTCAAGGAGCCGCAGGACTTGCCGCCCGGCGAAGTCAACACTGTCACTGACGCGCTCAAGCTCTCGAAGGATACGCCTCCGGGAAACTACAGCCTGTCGGTCGGAGTGCTTGACAGCGGCACCGGCCTGCCCGTTTTACGGCTGGGGACAAAGGGGCGCGCGCGCGACGGCTGGTATCCGTTGAGCAAGTTCCAGCTCTTGCAGCAGCCATAAGCGTGGAGCGTGGAGCGGGGTTCGGGGCGCGAGGAGCGCGGTACGAGCCCCGAACCCCGCTCCCCACTCCCCGGACCCCGGTCCTTTTACGAGAATACGCCCTGAGGGAGTCGGACCCCCGACCTCCAGGTTCGAAGCCTGGGAATCGTGCAAACTTAAGGCGTTGCTGCTGTTGACTTTGAGCAAAGATGCCGCTTTCCCTTGGCGGATACTTAGCGGCAAAGGTTCCGTATCGGGCGTGGCGGGGGTGTCGTCTGTGCCGGTCTTCAAGGCTTCCAGGGTCTCGGCTTGGGGAAGCGGCGCGGGCCTCAGTTCGGGCATGGCTGCCACGGCAGAGCGCAACCGCTCCTTGTCTGAATGAACGTAGACGCCAAAGCTCATAGTAGGGGTGCTGTGGCGCAAGAGGGTTTGGACGCTCTTGGGGTCAATGCCTGGCGTTGTGCCAAGGCGAGTTCCAAAGGTATGCCTCAGCGCGTGCAAATCGAGGGTCCGGCCGGCGGGGTCCCGTTTGTCAATCCACCACTTTGCGGGCTTTTGTTTCGGCTTGCCTTCGGCGTCCTGGGGGATTACCTCGCCTTTCTTGTCCAGCGGAATCCGGCGGGCCAGTCCCGCGGCCACAAGGTCATCGTTGAGGCAATGCAGAATCCGGCTCGTAACCTTCACCACGGGCGCGGAATCGTCAATCGGCCTGTGGTTCTTCCAGGAAGCCAGAGCCTCCAAGAGTCCCGGCGCGAGTGGCAAGGTTTCCCGCTTGCCGTTCTTGTTGCCTGCCCATTCCGGCCGCGTGGTCAACGTCCCGGCCTCCAAGTCCAGGTCGGCCCAAGTGAGCAGCCGGCATTCATTCTTCCGCAAGCCAGTTTCCAGCATGATGCGATACGCCAGCGTGATATTGCGGCCTTCATCGGCAAGCCGGGCCTGCTCTGCCAGCGGGATCGTGGCCGGCTTGAAGGTCCCGTCTTTCCGTGGCCGGTTCTGGTACGTGCGCAAGGCGCGCCGGCGGGGGCCTTCCAGGGCCGCGGCAAGCAGCGCGGAAAGCTCGGTCTCGCCAAGGGCGCGGCGTATGCGGCGCTTTTCGTGCTCATTCCGCTTTGATACGCAGTCCAGCGGATTGTACGGCAGCAACCGGGACTTGACGCCCCAAGTGAGCATGGCCTTGGCCGCTTCCAGGTAATCGTTCACCGTGGCCGGCGCCAAGCCTTGATCGTCGAGACCGGACATGAAACCTTCGACAGCCTCGGGCGCAAGCTCTTTGATGCGCGTGGCGTGAATGCCTATGAGCAAGGCGCGAATCCGGGCCTCAGCGTCCCGGCAGTGGGCGGGGCAAGCTCTGCCACGTAGGGATTGCATGTAACGCTCAAGTAGTTCCAGGCAGGTAAGATCCCCGGCGCGGCGTGTGGGCAGCCCGTTCTTCTCCCTCAAGACTTCGCCTTCTGCCTGCCGTAGCGCGTCCTTGGCTGCGGTCTCTGTCAACCCGCCTTTGCGCCTAACAGTCCGGCCCGCGGCGTCCGTGAATTCGATGTACCACCCCGGTGCTTCCTTGGTGATGCGGGTGCCGTCCGGCCCGGGCGCGGTGTACGTGGCTTTGTAGACTCTGGCCATGTCACTTCCCTCCCTGCAATTCGTCCCTGCGCGGCTTCAAGAGCCACGGGCCAAGAGGCAAGCCCTCGGCCTTGGCTTGCTTCAGCCATACAGCCCTCTCGTTTGCGGAAACCTTCACAATGACAGCAATTGTCCTGGCGTTCCGCCCCTTGCTTGGCCTGCCGACGGTTCTCTTTCGCTTCTTCATGTTCACAACCTCATTATAAATCAGTTATCCCTAAAAATCAAGCGCTTTTTCTTCTACCGCGCTTGTCCACTTCCTGCCAGGTCCGAAACACGGTTGCGGGCGGACACCCTGCCGCAACCCAAGCCACGATGTCAGCCGGCACAAAGCGCGCGCTTCCTTGCCCCCGGCTTCCGCGTCCGCCTGGAATGCGGATAAATGGCAGGCTTCCAGGCTTGTTCGGGTCTGTGGCCAGGGCATCATACACCCATCGTTCGGACCTTTGCAGGAAACGTGCCACGTCCGCCACGGTCCAGAGCGGCGTGATGTTCCCAGGCAGGGGCTGGTTAGAGGCCGATGCAACTCGCTCCACAGCGGCCAGTGCGGGCTGGGGCTGTACGCCCACGGATTCCGGTCTTATTCCTTCAGCTATTTCTGACATACGTATACCCCCTTAGCTTTCGCCTGTGTATGCCTGGGCGACACAAGATTCCCCAGCCCTTGCTTCCTATCCCGCCATTCAAGACCGATCACTCTTCGTCCACCACTGTTTCACCGCAACCTTCTTCGGACCATTGGCGCTGCGCCTCTTCGTCCACGAGGCGCTTACCCTCGGCCAAGTTCGCGGTGATAGCCCGCTATTGCGGGATGCGCCTTAAGGTGCGCATCCCGCTTGTAGTAATGGCTATTGCGATTACGCGCTGGGTTGCGCTGCCGCGCCTGCTCCGGGCGGGGCAGTTCCGATACAGGCTGGTATACCCCGTGGCACCGCGTCAATGGCGGCGGCTTGCTCACTAAGAGCCTGCGCAACTGCGGCTTCAGCCTGCGCATAGGCGGCAGCGGCGGCGGCGAACGGCTGCTCAGGAAGCTCCGGCTCATTCAAGAGTAGAACTTCCCTAGCCTGTTGCCGAGCCAAACTAAAGAAATTTTCCGCCGCCAGGGCGAACTTTTTGAAAGGGTCGGTAGCCTTATAGGCGGGCGAATTCTTGCCGGCGTCCACATATTGAAACGCCTGAAAGAGGAAGTTCTTGAGGCAGTTGTCGCGCCTGGCTTCAGCCCTGCTGAGTCCAAGCAGGGCAAGTTCCGCGTTCTCATACGCAGCCTCCACCGCCTGCTCTACCCCCACTGCGAGCTGGCGTACATCGCCAGCCCCGTGCTTGCTCTTCACTGACATACTCACTTCTCCTTCTGGGCTATTAGCCCAAAGTGCGGGCACCCCTTTGGCGCCCGCATTCCACTTCAATGTCAGGCTCATGCCATCTGTGGCACTGAGCCGTGTTGGTGTTACGAACAATCACTGGTGTTACTGTGGCCCCCTACACTATTTTAGGCTGGTATTAGACATGGACCTCCTCTCTCATTGGGTCTTCACCTCCGCCTTGGGGGCCGTGACTCCAGCTAATGCTGCAGAGAGCGCTTTGTGCGTTTTCCGCATGGCAACGAGCATGGTTGTGAATTGGACTTCATCAGGCACACTATCCCCATTGCTAGGCTGACCGGCAGCCTTCTTGATGCGCATGACCCCAGCGTCCAGGTCGTGGAGGTCTTTGAGCCCCCCTTGCCAGACTTTCTTGAAAAGGCCCATGGCCTTGGATAAGTTGCGCTTCTGTTTGGCTGCTCCTGGGGGTGCATCGCCAAGGACGGCATAGGTCAAGAAAATGTCATCCCAGAGATTTGTGGTCACATTGTCCAAACTCACATGGATGTCGCTCTCCGGGGACTGCGCCTGCCCGGTCAGGGACGTAGTCAGCTTGGCCAGGACCGAGAATTCGCCGGCGAGCACGTTTTTGAGGGCATTCAGTACAACAACGGCAGCGGCCCTCTCCTTCATGGCCTCAACGCGCAGTGTCAGGGTGGTTCCCTCAATCCACATCTTGTAGAGCTTGTTCCCGTCATTGAGGCATTGTCCGAGTTCGCAGAGATCCTCACATGCAGTCAAGACCAATGGGATAGGGGGGTCAAGCTTGCGGCGCTGAACAACCTCGGAATCCGGCCGCGCCTCGCGGTTCCACCGGTGGGCTTTAGCTCTGCGATTTTCCAACAGGCGGTCAAGCTTCTCGGCGGTCAGTTTCCCATCGGCGAGTTGCTGCTGGAAAAGCGCCCGCTCCTTTGTATCTGAAACCTCCAGGAGAACGCCAATGTCATGCAGGCCCAGTTTCTGTTCCTGTAGTTTTTGCAGCGCTGCCTCGTTGTACCGGTTGTAAAATGCAATCGCAACATTGATGACTCCGGGGGTGAAACCCAGCTCCTTTGCCAGCTGCTGCGGCGTGCCGCTGTTTGGATGGCGCGGCCGCCTTATAAGCTCAATGGCCGTTTTCCCGAGCCTCCAGAACGAGTCGACTTTGGCTGCTTTGATGCCCAAATTAGCACTCCGCAACTCATCCAGGGACTTCTTCCAAAAGACATCTGTCGTTACCTGCTGCTCCGTGGTTGCATCCTTCTCCATAGGTCTTTTTTTGGTCTGTTCCTCTTTGCCAGCGGTACTGGCTTCACCTGCTACTTGTCCCTGTGACATTTCGTCCCTCCTTGATTTGACTCTGGCGGAGTTTTCTCCGCCTGAGGAGTGCCGCCTTCTTTACCTTGGTAAAGATAATGGCCTAAAAATTGCAACTTCCTGTTCCCTCATCCTCTTAGTCGTGCTGTCCCTGCGCCGGAACATTGCCGAGCGACTGTATGGCGTAATCGAGCAGGAACAGGGCATCCGCCTGGTTGTCGTCTTCTACGTGGACGCAAAACTTCTTTGCTGCGGCTGCAACCATGGCCTCTTTGCTCGCTGTGCCCCCGCCTGTTGCGTGTTTCTTGATTGCTTGAACTGTCACGCCGCGATAGCTAACGCCATTCAGTTCGCAAAACAGCGTGAGAACGCCAACCAACCCACCATAAACGTGCGCGGCGGCCATACCCGAGTGGCCGTGGACCTCTTCGTAAAAGACAAATTGCAGGGGTGCTTGCCTTTGAATCTCAGGGAGGTGGTTAAACAGACTCAAAAAGCGTGTGCCGGTGCGGCCAGAGGCCCCGTCAGCCAGGTGCCAAGATCCGAACTGCACCCTGCCGTCATTGCTGAGTAGTGCCCATCCGGTTGTGGTGCCTGTGTCCAGCGCCAAAATGTTCATTTAGATTCCCCTTTCAATTTCTTGCCAATGACGCCAAAACTGCGAATATTGGACATAGTCCTCATCACAGAGAACGCTGTGGACGCGCTGACCTCGGGGCTCAGGAGGTAGAGGTTGTAGGGTGCAGCGATGCGGAGCGATTCGTAAATCGGCAGGCCCGCGTACCGTTCCACATTTATACCTTCGCAGCACCAGGCCCGCTCTCGGGATGAGAATGGCCTGTTGTGAAGAAAGGCCAGATTGAACTGAAACGCGGTATTGCGGGCGTTGTCCTGACCAACAACCGGCGTTGATGTCCGAAGAGCCAGAGAGAACTCTCTTTCCTCCGCAACCACCCGCCGGCACACGTGCAACATCCTGGCGTAGTTTTCCGGATCGAACTCGGGTCCGGGGTATCGCTTCCAAAACATGGTAAGATTAGCAACTCGGCCGAGGCCGATTTGCTTTGCGAGCTTGCGCAGCTTGTCCAGGCGGCGCAAATAGCACCATGGACACACGGAGGTCCCACAGTGTTTTCCAGTGACACCGGAGACAAAGGGAGTCGCGTGCCAAAGACCCCCTGCGGGCTGGCAATTGAGCATCATCCAGGTCTTCCACGCCGGCAACATTCCCAGTGCCGCAAGCTCCTGGACCTTCCCACGCCATGCCCAGAGGAGGCTGTACAAGAGTGTTGCCATAAAGCGGTGCCAGGGCCTTCTCTTGACCCTCTGATCGCCCCCAGCGAAACAGGCCAGGTCTTCCTTATAAATCCGGGATACTGAGGTGAAATTCCGCTGCAAGACTAGGCCGCAGGACCTACCCCATAGGGCCAGGGTGGCGGGCGCGTCACCCTGGCGCCACAGTTCCCTAAGTTCCCATTTCAGTGCCGGCATGGCATTGTGCTCCTGAATTTGGGCAAGACGGCAGGCCTGCCCCTTCTCGCGATCAAAACAGCTTGCCCGCCTCGACTTTGTCGTTCGCGTGTTGCGCTGCGTACTCCGCCATTGCCGCCTCCGCATCCGCCAGTCTTTGGGCCGCATTTTCCGTGCGCCCGCGAATGCTCTCCGGGGACGGTGGGGCCGGGGGTACATAGTCTTGCGTCGGAGGCTTGCAGCCCAGCTTAAGTGGGACAAGGAGAACGCCCACCTCCCACAGGCTGAACCCGGAAACCAGGGAACGCAAGGTAGCCTCAAAATCGGCCATGGCCTCTGGGACCTCGCGCGCCATTACAAGACCATAATGGACTGGTTTTTCGCCTTCGTCATCAAACTGGAGGACTTCGCGCATC
>JBEKKG010000270.1:0-8840 GCA_050010835.1 Planctomycetota bacterium | reverse complement strand
TGCAACGTCAAGGAGCCACGGGCGCCCTCGCCCGTGGGCCAGCGGGCGAGGCGCCCGCCGCTCCCTGATTCCGTTGCACCATTTAGTCAACGGAACACTACCCGATAAGATACGTATTCAACATCCGGATGGCTGCGGTGGCCGTGGGACGCTTTTCAGGGTTGGTCTCCAGCAGCACATTCAACATCCGTACAACGGCTTCCGGCAGGTCGCCCCGGTGGGCAGTGATTGGCACAGGAGGTTCGGCGGCTTTTTTGTGGAGCAACCCGAAGACCGACTCGGCCTCGTGCGGTATTTTGCCCGTGAGCAGTTCATACAGGATCACGCCCGCTGCGTACACGTCGGAGGCGCTGGTGACGGCTTCGCCACGGGCCTGCTCGGGTGAAGCATATTGCGCCGTGCCCCGGAACTCCCCTGAGAGAGTCAACCTGGTCATGTCGGTGACGCGCGCCAGGCCGAAATCGAAAATGACAATGTGTTCTTGCATGAACGCCACGTTGGCCGGCTTGAGGTCCCGGTGCACGATCCCCGCGCTGTGAATGGCTTCCAGCCCGCGCAGAATGGCCCGCGTGTGCCTAAGCGCTTCGTCCAGCGGCAGCGTGCCGCGTTCGCGCCGGATCTTCTCCAGCGTCGGGCCGTCCAGCAGGTCCATGGCCATGAAGAAGCTCGCCCCATACCGTCCGAAGTTGTGCACGCGCAGCACGTTGGGGTGCGAGAGCCGTGAGAACAGCGTGGCTTCGCGGCGGAAGCGTGCGACTGCTTCCTTGTCCGCCAGCCACTCGTGCTTGAGGACCTTCAGGGCAACCGTCTTGCCGGAGAGCTTTTCCTGGGCGCTGTACACGTCCCCAAAAGCGCCGCCGCCGATGCGCGAACTAATCTCGTATTCCCTATACGAGCCGGGCAGGCCGGCCTCCTGGTACTCAACGTGGAGCAGCACCGTCTGCCCAGGGCGAGGCGGCGCCACAACGATCGTCTCGCTGGTCTCAGTGGACTCCAAGTGGTCAATGGCCGTTTCCAGCGCGCGCCTTATTTCGTCAGCGGAGCGATAGCGTTCCTCCGGCTTCTTGCGCAGGCACTTGGCGATGATGGCGATCACGTACTCCGGAGCCCTGCCGTGGAGCGGCGACAGATCAACCGGGTCCGAGGATGCCACCTGCAGCATGATGGCCGCGGCTGTCTTGCCGAGATAGGGCGTCCTCCCGGCCAGGATATGAAACATCGTGGCACCGAAGGACCAGATGTCCGTGGCTGGACCAACGGTATCATCTCCGCGTGCCTGCTCAGGAGAGATATAGTGAGGTGTGCCGACCACCATTCCGCTGGCCAACATTGGATCGCCGGACGTCGGGGCGGACAACCCAAAGTCCATCAGCATGGGTACACCCGTCGGCCCGATTTGGATGTTGGCCGGTTTGATGTCCTTATGGATGATCTGCTGCTCGTGCGCGTGCTGTAACGCTCCAGCAATTGCTGCCATTATCCTAAGAACCACGAGTACGGAGGGCTTGTCGCCCTTAGACGCAGACTCTTGGAGGGCGCGCCCCTCGACGTACTCCAACGCCATGTAGTGCAATCCGTTTTGTTCGCCCGCGTCATGCAACGCAACGATGTTCGGATGCTTGAGCCGCGCCGTTAGCCGCACTTCCTGGTAAAAGCGCTGTACGAACTCGTCGCTCGCGTGCGCAGCATCGAGGACTTTCAGGGCGACCTTCCGACCTATCATGGAATCCTCGGCAAGGTAAACGGCGGACATGCCGCCCTTTCCAAGCAAGGCCGTGATAGTGTACCGCCCAAATTTCTTCCCTACCAGGTCTTCCGGCTTCTGTTCGTCCATGTTGCCCTCCCTCGAACAGTCTACTCCCGCAGCAGCTTCCGCGCACCCTCAACCACCTTCTCCCATTGGAACGCCGGGCCGGGGTCAACTTTGTCGGTCTGGACATGATAATGGCCGAGCAGGCCCTGATACCCCGCCAGCCCGTAGTCGGGCAGCTTGCGCGGAATCAGTTTGCCGGATTCATCGTGAGGATAATCGCAGCGCAATTGGGGGAAGATGCGGCACAGGGTGGCGGTGAGCTTGATCAGCGCGTCGTATTGCTGCGGCGTGAAATCGTATTGCCGCAGCTCGCGCCCCTGGATTGTGCCGCAAACAGGCTCATCACGGTCCGGCCTGCCCCCGAAGCCGTGCGTGCGCAGCCCGCCGTCGCCAAAGCGCTCGGGGATGGTGATACGCGTGTGGCCGCCGGCGTCGCGCGCATACCATTCGCCGAACGGATCGTGCTCGCCTTTCCCGTAGGCCCCGACGTTGGCGATTTCGACGCCGACGGAACGCGAGTTGGCTATAGTCGCATGCCAGGCGCGCTCTTTCAGGTCCAGCGTCTGGTAGATGGTGCCGTCCAGATCGAGCAGGAAATGGACGCTAAGCCCGCGCTGGTCGTGGAGCACGTTGAAACACTGCCGCGAGATGCCGCAGACATCGAAGTGCATGACGAACTTGTCCACAGCTTTTTGCAGCAGCCCCAAGTCCCAGCCCCCGCCGCGCACGCGCTCAAGTTCTTCAGCCGTCAGTCCGTCCTGGCGCAGGCCGTAGCGGTTGGGGGATTTGAGGCCACTGGAAGAATTCTCATGGATGGAAGCCTCCCACGACGAGTGCTCATAAGGCGCAAAGCGGCGTTCCACGCGGTAGGCGTCGTAACCGCCGGGGTCGCTCCACAGGACCACGGGCGTGCCGGTGTGAAACATCTGCCCGCAAGCGACGACCTCATCCCCCTGGCGCTCCAAACGTTCCCCCACGCGAGGCCGTGTGGCTGTGCAGCCGGCGAGGCCCAGGGCCAGCAGCAACGCGACGGCGAAGCACGGCGTTCTCCCCACGGTGAGCCCCCAAAGCCTCAAGCCCCAAGCCTCATGCCTCAAGCCTAATGCCTATAGCCCAATGCCTCAAGCCCCGTGTCAACACATCCCCGGTATAAGGTGTAGTCAATAATATGAATCGCGGAACGGAGGCGGTCATGAAAACTTTGCCGTGGTCCAGGCCGCTGGGCGGGCTGCTGGGCCTCGCGGCTGTGGTCTGGATTGCAGCTTGTGTGCCGTCAGGCCTGGCGGAGGAAACAGCGCCTGCGAATCCCAAAGCCAAAACCGCTGACAAGGCGGAGGAGCGCTTCCCGGTGCCGCCTGCCGCGGCCTTGGCGGGGCCTGAGCAGCAGATCAAGGAAGCCTATAAGGAGGACTATAAGAAGAAGGGCGCCACGGAGCAGGCCCAGTTCGCCAGGAAACTGCTCGCGCTCGCCGCTGAGAGCAAGAACGAGGTGCTCACCTACTACGCGGCCTTGCGCGAGGCCAGGGACGCCGCGTTCGCAGCCGGCGACATCGAGCTCGCTTGCGCGGCCATTGATCTTCTGGCGCAGACGTTCCTGGTTGACGCCGGAGAGCTGAAGGCCGGCGCGCTCGCCACGGCGGGCCGCAATCCAGCCACGCCCGAGGCCGCTGAGAAGGTCTTCAGCACCGGACTCAGCGTGCTGGATCAGTTGGCCAGAGACGGCCACTTCGATTCGGCGCTCAAACTCATCCCTGCGCTCGAGGACGCGGTGCGGCGCGCCAACAACGCTGAGCACGCCGGCGCACTCCAGGCGCGCGCGAAGGAAATCCGCGCCCAGCAGGCCGAGTATGCCAAGGTGAAGCCGCAGCTTGAAAAACTGAAGGCGAATCCTGACGATCCTGAAGCTGCCGCCGCCGTCGGAAAATACTACGTGGCGGCGAGAAACGATTGGGAGCAGGGCTTGCCGCTGCTGGCCAAGTCTGCGGCGCCGGCGCTCAAGGATGCCGCTGCCAAGGACCTGCTGCAACCGGAAGACGCCGCTGCGCGCGCGGACCTCGGCGATTTGTGGTCGCTGGCGGCGGAGAAGGAGTTCGGCCCGCTGAAGGCCGCGCTGCAGCATCGCGCCCTGGACTGGTACAGCAAGGCGGTGGGCGAGTTGAGCGGCTTTCGGAAGCTCCAGGTTGAGAAGAAGATCCAGACGGCCTTAGGTGCGAGCGGAATGACATTGGAGGGTCTGCGGGCCGCGGGGCTGGTCTTCTGGGTCAATCCCAACCTCGACCCGGCCGGCAAGCCGCGGGACCTGGTGTCCAACACGCCGGCCACGAACAATGGCACCGTGCCCATTGTCACGGACGAGGGCCTGAAGGCGCTGAAATTCAACGGCAGCAGCGATGTCAGCTATCCCGTGTCGGACGCGGTCAGAGCCATCAAAGGCGCGGGCTCAGGCTTCGTGTGGATAAAGATCGAGAAGAGCGCGCAGCCCCACCCTAACGTCCTGTTCCGCGGTTGTGGGCCGGGCCCGGGAGTGGGCGGCGGATATGCCGATTTTACATATTTCCTGCAAGAGAACAAGCTCTTGCTCTTCTTCAACTATCCCGAGAATGGGGGCTCCCCTTGGGCCAGTGGCTTGGAGGGCAAAACGGCCTTCTTCTCGAAGCGTGCGCTTCCGTACGGGAAGTGGGGCATGTTTGGAGCTTCGTGGGACGGGACGACGATCTCCATCTACTTCAATGGCGAACGCGACAACACCTACAAGTCCGCTTTGACGCCGCTCAAACGCAAGGGTCCGGATAACATCGTCCTGGGAGACGACCCGGCCGGGACGCCGGAATACTTCACCGGCCTGACGCACAGCGCGATGCTCTTCAACCGCGCGCTGACGGATGCGGAAGTCAAGCAGCTTTACGTGATGTCGGGAATCCAGGGCAAGTAAGTCGTCCCGCATTTTGCCAAAATTGCGGGCGCACAATTCGGCGAAATGTGCGACAATGCACGTATGGCCTCGTTCTGGTCGAATCGGAACCTGAGCGGCACGCGCGATGCCGTATTGATAAACGGCCTGGCGACGCTTGCAGGCTGCACCGGCCTCGTGCTGGCCTTTGTCCTGGACCCGGAAGACCAGGCCTTCGGCCCGGGGTTGGGCGTGGCCCTCTCCGCCACCGGCGTACTCCTCGTCTGGTCGCTGACGCTGGCTGTGCGGGCGTGGCGGCGGGGCGAGCGCAGCCGTTGGGGCAGGGCCGTCAGGATCCTGGGCGGCCTGGAGACAGTTCTCCTCGTCGCTATTGTATTTCTGATCGGGTATGGTTTCCCGTTTTCCAACCCCTCCCAATGGTTCGAGTGGCAATGGAAGACAGGCATGATTGTGTTCCTGCCCGTGGTCGGGATCGCATGGTTGGGCGCCACGCTTGTGGCCTGGTGGCGTGTGCGCCGCGCGGCCAGGCGGGACGCCAAAGAAGGCATGCAAGGAAGAAGCCAGTGGAAGCGCGGTTTGATCTGGTTCTGCGCAGTCGCCGCGCTGCTAGTTGCACTGTTGCTGCCCTGCCCGCTCTTCTTGTACTGCGCTGAATGGGAACGCTACAACGACATGGAACTCCGAACTTGGAGAGGACGGGTGCTGGAGAATACGCCTGTTTTCGTCGCCGACACAGCGGCAGGGCCGTTGGCGCTGTCCTCCTGGGCGGAAGCGGTTGAGTTGTACCAGTGCGCGCTCTGGAGTGGCCGCATCTCAAAGAAGAGGCTGCTTGCGGAAGTGAATTCAACCGACCAGTATGCGCAGGATTGCGCCTACGCCGGGCTGGAACGAGCCGACCCTCAGGCGGCGCTGGCTCTGGCTGATCGGATTGGCCAAGGAAGGACCTCGGGAACGT
This sequence comes from Planctomycetota bacterium, assembly GCA_050010835.1. Lineage (GTDB taxonomy): Bacteria > Planctomycetota > SZUA-567 > H5-PLA8 > H5-PLA8 > JAPLOD01. Next base: position 3,161 of record JBEKKG010000270.1, on the reverse strand, counting down.
CGCCGACCCTGCGAGGTAGGGCCGGCGATTTGATGGCGCGGCGCGGGACACCGGAGCGCATTCGATACTTTCTCGATCAGTACGCAACACACCCGTCGCCGTCTTCGGCGTTCATGGACAGCCTGTTGTGCAGCCTGTCCAACCGTCCGGAGTTTCTGCCAGAACTCGCCAGCTTTTGCAGGAAAGATTTCCCAAATCGTATGGTCGCATTGAGGGCGATTGCGGCGATGTCGCCGACGGCCAAGGACCTGCCGGCCATCTGGGCGGGATTCCTGGCAGACAGAGATTCCTCGCGCAGACGAAGCGCCCTTGACGTGATTCCCTATATCCGCGATGCGAATGCACGGCTCGCAATCCTCGTTGCTGGCTTTGAAAGCCCCGATCCTTATGTACGCCAAGAAACGCAATGGCAATGCGATCGCTGGCCCTTTGAGGTCTTGGGCGATTTCGAGTCCAGAGACCCTGCCCTGATGAAGCGGCTTATTCAATCCCTCCTGCCTGTTCTCGATGACGCTGACCGAAGAATCCATTGCGGCGCCGCACGCAGCCTTTCCTGGCTTTTTGACAACCACGGAACATTGCACGAGGAATACACCTTCTTTTGCATCTTGTGCGATCGCTTGGCAGGTTGGCAGGCTGTGGGGGATGCGCCGGATGAGCCGAAGATGCTTGAGTCCGTTCGCGCAGCCGCCAGGAAGTGGCTTGACGAGCACAAGTAAGGCGTTGGTCTGTTGACTTACTGGCCTGTTGAGGTCTTAGCCTTCGTTGACCGTCGTGGCGAAGTAAATCGGGACGGCAACGAATAGGCCAGGGCAATTACCTGCGCAGCCACATGATCCCGGGCAAGTCCTTTTCAACCTGTTTGAATTCCTCGTCTCCTGTGACCAGTTCGGCGTTTCTGAGCTTAGCCAAGGCCGCCGCAAAGCAATCCGCATAGGACATTTTCCTTGTGGCCTTGTAACTGGCCGCCTGGCGTACCAGCGCCAGGTCGGGCCCCACGGGTACGATCTCAATCGGCAGAGCCGCGATGTCTCGCGCCTTCGCCTCAGCCACTTCCTGGGAAACCTGGCGCATAATGCTGTAATAAATCTCCCCCCAGTTCACAACGCTCAGGAGCAGCCGGTGCGATCCGGCCTCCGCCTTGATTAGAAGCTTCTCAACCTCTTCGGCCGCCGGCTCGTCCTCAAGAAACGCCATCAGGGCCCAACTGTCCAGAACCTTGACCGCCATATTACAGCTCCCGTTCGCGTTTGCGCTCTTCCAGCAGCGCGGTCAAGAGGCTTTTTCCCTTAAGCGAGCCACGCAAGCGCCGGATGTGCACGGCAGTAATGGGCTTCAGAATGAGGTGGTCCTCTTCAGGAAAGACCAGTGCGCGCGTGCCCTTAACAATCCCGAATTCTTTGCGCAAGCGCCACGGAATGACGACTTGCCCCTTTGTGGTAAAGCGCACAGTGTCGGTTTTCGCAGTCTCTTTCATGCCATCACATCCTACTCCGGCTCGTGAGTAAGTCAAGCGCTATCTGGTTGGAATTGATAAACACGCCCTATCTATGCTTGGGGAGGCAAAGCCTCGCCCCTCGCCCTTCACTTGTCTGCCTGCCACGGATAGGCCGGCGGCGTCCCGGCGGCCTCGATGGCGTCTCCGAGCGCGGCGCGGTAGCGGTATAGTTCAGCCGGATCGCGGCTGTACTCAGTCAGCGACTTGACCAACGTGGCCGGCACGGTGAGCAGCACCTTGGCCTTTTGGAGCCACTCGGCCTTCTCGGCACGCAGTTCCGCGGAGGCCTCGATCTTGGCGGCGGTCGCTTCCAGGATGCGGAAGTAGGCGTAGTCCTGGAGTCCGTCGCGGAAGTTCTCGAGGCGCACGGTGGGCAAGGGCGTGCCGTCGGGGCCGAGGCAGGTCCAGGAGCCGTCGCCGTGATAGGTCGTCCAACTGCGCGGGTTCCAGGTGGTGAACGGCCCGCTTTCGATGGGCGGCGAGTTCCAGATGCTGATCTCGTAATAGAGGAAACCGTCGGGGCGGTACTTGGCCGTCATCGGGCCCATCAGCAGGCGGCCCTCGATGGCGGGGTACTCGATGAACATATTCGCGTATGGATGGTGCGGGCCGCAGCAGATGTACCACCAGACCTGCTTGCCGGCCGCGCGGGACTTGGCCGCCAAGGCCGCATCGAACTTCTGCGTGAGCGGGCAGAAGGCATCCATGGACTTGATGACCGAGTTGGTCCCGAAGCTGTGGTCGTAGGTCGTGGTCATCACCAGCACGTCGGGGCAGGCGGCTTTGATCAGCTCCGCCGCGCGCTGCACCGCCGGGAAGAGCTTGGCCGGCGCCTCGTCGCAGCCGTAGATGTAAGCGTGCGGGAGCAGCCCGAGGCCCTTGGCCCTGTCGTAGGCCGCGCGCAGGCGTCCCAGCGTGGACTCCTTCCACTTTTCGAGTGCCGCGGGGTTTTCGTCCGCCTGGCCGTAGTAGCCGAGGTTGAACATGCCGAGCCGGCCCTGCTTCGCCAGGCGCTGAAGGACCTCGAACTCCGGCATCTCACTGTGGTACAGGCTGTCGTAGGTGAGGTAGTAGTCGGCGAGGAAGTCGCCCCATTCGAGCTTGTGCTTGAGCCACGCCGGGTTCTGATACTTGCCTTCCTTGCCGCCTTCCTCGATGAACATCGGCGCGAACGTGACGGCCAGCGGCAGCGGCGAGCGGTCGGGCAGACAGAACGCGCGGACGCGGACCGTCAGCTCGAACGCGAAGGTGGCCGCGCCGTCCATCTCGATTGTGGCTTTCCCCTGGTAGCTCCCGGCCGGCTGGTCCTTGGGCGCGCGCACGCGCACCCAGAAGGCCTGGGCGTCGCCCACGGCAATGTCGCTGCTCTTGAGGAAATTGAGGATCGGGTCGGGCCACCAGCCGATGGCCGGCGAGCCGTAGGGCGGCGCGCGCTTGGTCTCAACGTAGCCCACCAGGGGCGCCTCCACGTTGGCGGCAGCGAAGGTCTTGCCATCAGTCGTCTTGAGGTCGCCCACGTTGATGCGCACCTGCTTGAGAGCGCGTTCGCACGGGATAACGACCACCTGGAAACTCGCCTTCTCATTCTGCGCCAGGCTGACCTCAATCTTCGCCGCCGTGGTCAATTGCGGGGCCGCGCCGCGGGGCAGGATCTTCTCCATCG
>JBEKKG010000269.1:0-8852 GCA_050010835.1 Planctomycetota bacterium | reverse complement strand
ACTCCGGAGATGTGGCCCCAGATTCTCCGCAACAGCAAAGCGGCGGGCCTCAACACCATCGAGACCTACGTCTTCTGGAATCTGCACGAACACGACAAGGGCCGCTACGATTTCACGGACCGGCTGGACCTGCCGCGCTTCCTGCGCCTGTGCCAGGAACACGGCCTGTACGCGATCCTGCGCATTGGCCCGTACATCTGCGCGGAGACGAACTTCGGCGGCCTGGCCCCGTGGTTGATTCACGAACCGGGCCTGGTCACGCGCACGAACAACGGACCCTTCAAGCGCGAAATGCTCAAGTGGCTCCGCGTGCTCATGGCCCAGGTCGGGGACCTCCAGGCCACCCGCGGCGGGCCGGTCATCCTCGCCCAATTGGAGAATGAGTACAACAATGTGGCCAAGCGCTACGGCGAGGACGGCCGCAAGTACATGGAATGGGTGGTCTCCATCGCCAGCGAGGCTGGCCTCACCGTGCCGCTGATCATGTGTGAAGGCTCCGCCGCGGGCGCCCTTGAGACGCTCAACGGTTTCTCTGTGGCCGAACGCGTCCCTGAGTTCAAGCAACACCATCCCGAGATGCCGGCCTTGTGGACGGAGAACTGGCCCGGCTGGTATGACGTATTCGGTGTGGCGCATCACAACCGCGACCCGCAGGAACTCGCCTACAACGTCATCCGTTTCTTCGCCGCGGGCGGCACGGGCGTGAACTACTACATGTGGCACGGCGGCACAAACTATGGCCGCGACGCCATGTATCTCCAGACAACCAGCTACGATTTCGACGCGCCCCTGGACGAATACGGCCTGCCCACCACCAAGTCGGAACACCTCGGTAAGCTGCACCGCGTCCTCCAGGAGAACGCTGCGTATCTGTTGAATGGAGAGCGGCGTCAAGACGGCGCACTCCAAAGCTATGCCCTGGGCTCAAGCGCGCTGCTTTTCCTCGTCAATTCCACAGACGAGGCCCAACTTTTGTCGGGCATCCAACTGCCGCCTAAATCCGCGGCTGTGGGCAAGCAGGAGAACGGGCAGACGCAGGTCCTCTTTGAGAGCGCTTTCAAAGCCACCACGGCCAGGATTCAGCGGCGCTGGAAACCGGCGCGCATCAAGCTTGTCTTTGAGAGCTGCCTCGTCGAGCCGCTGCCGGACAGCTTGCCGGAAAGCGTGCGGAGCAGGCATGAGCTTGAGGCGCCTGTTTCGATGTTGCCTTTCACTCAAGACCGGACGGACTACGGCTGGTATCAGGCCACACTCACCAGCCCCAAGGCCGGCAAGGCGGCCTTGACCCTGCCGATGGTGCGCGACTTCTCGACGCTCTTCGTCAACGGCAAGTTCGTCGGCACGCAGCCCGAGCGGCTGGACGAGGACCGGCCCAAGCACTGGACGCACGAGTACCAGGTGCCGCTCCGCAAAGGCCCGAACCGCATCACGGTGCTCGTCGCGGCGTTCGGCCTGATCAAAGGCGACTGGATGATTGACGCGCCGATGAGCGAAGAAAAGAAAGGCCTGATCGGCAACGTGAAAATTGACGGCCAACCTGTGCAGTTGCACTGGACGCTCGACGTGGGCCTGCGCGGCGAGAAGCGCAAGCTGTGGCTGGATCCGCCTGTCGGCACGTCCATTAAGGACCTGCCGCCGAGCGCCGGCTACAAGACCCGCCTGCGCTGGTTCCGCGCTGAATTCGGCGCGCTGAAGCCGGACGCCGCGGGCTATGCTCTGGACGTGGGCCAACTGCGCAAAGGGCTGCTCTGGCTCAACGGGCAGTGCCTCGGCCGCTATTGGCAAATCCAGGCCACTCAGCCCGACGCGGGCTGGCAACACGGCTACATTACGCTCACCGGCGCGGGCCAAGCGACGCAGCAGTTCTACCATTTGCCCAAAGCCTGGCTGAAGGAACACAATACGCTGGTCATCTTCGAGGAGACGGATGCGCTGCCTGAAGGCGTGAAGATTGTGGAACGGGTCTGAGGGGTCTCTGCCCCCTTGCGGGAAGCGGGTAGGGTGAAGGCTTTCCACAGGCGAATCACGATTGACAATTGAAAATCGAGAATTGAAAATTATACTGCGCGAAAGCGGGAAGGACGTCCGCACGAATTGAGGAAGGCGTCCCATTATGACTGTTCAAACCGTTACGTTCGATGAGGCGTGCGCACACATTGCGGAATTGCTCCGCGGCGTTTCAAGGGGCCGCGAAGTAGTTGTGGTGGAAGGCACGAAGCCTATGGCGCGCGTCGTGCCCGTGGAAGCCCCGCGCAAGCCGCGCATTCCTGGCCTGAACGAAGGGGCCATCCAGACCAGCGCCGATTTTGACGCGCCGCTGCCGGAAGGAGTGGGGATTCTGGAACGGCTCTGATGGCTGAGATCGTGCAGCAGACGCTGTGGAGGGACCAGGCGAGTGGTTTATGTGAGGAGTTCAGGCGCAGATGGAGTTCTCTGTCCCCTTCTCTAGGAAAACACGGACGGAGGGGGAATAAAGCTTGAATCTGGCCGCGGGGCGGATAAGTTGTGGACATGGTTCGCTTGAGGCGGATGGTGCGGGGATGATTTCCCCATCCGTACCTCTTTTCCGCAGATAGGAGGGGGTGGCGATGGCTGACTTCTTGGCAAAACTCAAGCAGATTGAGGGCGATGCAAAAGCCAAGGCCAGCCGTGATTTCAGTGGTGGCCTTGACAGGCTGGCCGCTATAATGGATGTGCTGCTGCGGCGGAAGCTGTTTCTGAAGGATGACGACCAATATTACTGCGAAAATATCCCCCAGGTTGCTGAGGACCTCGCCTTCACGGCAGGCGCGCTGGATGCTGCGGCCACACTTGACGAGCTCGTGATGAATACGCCGAACGGTTCTGTGCACGATATTGAAGTGCCGTCAAGGCATCGCGGCCACATTCTTGACGTTAAAGACTATATTCATAGCCAACTTACGGAATTGCCTGATCGAGGCTTCTCGTACGTGGCCTGGACGTGGGTGCCACAGAAATTCTACTATGTCGGTCGCGCGAGCGGCAAGGGCCGCGTTAAGCATCTGTTTTCACACGGGCAGCTTTCAGCCGCAATGAACAAAGCGACAACCCTATCGTTGCTGTATCCGTCTCAGTCTACGGAAGATAACCTCTGGGACCTCGAAGCCGCGCTGCTGTACCTCCTTGCCTACGTGGGTAACCCACCTGAGTATAATACTAAGGACGAGGCGATGACAAAGGCCCGACGCGGAAAAAAGAGCCTTCAGGCTCTTAGCCAACTGTTTTATGATATTGCATGTGAACTACAGCCTGAACAAGTGCGTTGAAAGCGCGAGGATACGGGTACAGAGGATACGGGGGCGGACCACCAGGGTGCAAGGGAATGAGGCCTGATGTTGCAAGAAACGGGCAGATGACTCAAGTGGTGGTCAGTCTCATTTACCGTGGCTTGTGGCCATGACTTGGCGGAGGCCGCCGTGATGACATGGTTCAAGCGGTACAAGTGGGCAATTACTCTCGGTTTGGCTGCAGGCCTCGTGGTTGACGCCGCGGCCTATTGGATAACAAAATCAAGTGGACGTGGCGACACCCTCCCGGACATCAACGAGTTGCGTTCATTATTTCCGGTGCGGGCAGCGGCTGGCGCACCTCTGTTTGTAATACTGTTGCCTAACGTTTTTCTAGCACTGCTGCTTGTTGACTCCCTTTTCCTTTTCCGCCCCGGTGCGCTAAAGCCTCTTAAGGCTGACGCAACACCTTTTTCCAGTCAATGGTGGCTTGGAGACTTGGTGTTGGCGTCGCTTGCGTACGGCGTTTGCCTCATGGTTGCTCTTGCGCGTCTACGTGGGAAACCTATGCCTGTATGGTTAGTTGGGTGGTTCTATGTCTTGCCAGCCGTAGGCTCTGGGTTACTTGCTGCTCTACTCCTATCCCTGTGGTGTAGGGTGCTTAGAACAAACCAGGGCGTGCGCGCAGCAGCCTTTGCGTGCATGGTGCTGTTGTTTGGTATAGTTCCCGCTCTGTGCTTCGTGGCCTTGTGGTCAGGGTGGCGTATTACGGCTCTTGTTCGCCGCCAGAGTACTGTGGGGTTGAATGCGTTCGCGCGGTGGGGCGCTATGGCGGTTCTGCTGGTCTATGGGGTGGCATTCTTCCTCCCTCTAGTCCCTGGAAGGACGAACGAGGAGGTAGGCGGCTATACAGCATATCTGGACTGCTTCATCTTCTCTTTGGGAGGTCTTCGGAACGGTCCATTGGCCGCCTGGGAACCGTTTTCTGATCTCTACGTAAGCCTTCGCCAGGACGCTGACTTTGCTTTTCTGGCCTTGCCGTGGAGCGCTAATCCCGCACTTTGGATGGGGATTGCCTTTCTTATTTCGGGCCGGCGGTTGGCATCTGCAAGTGCCGCTGTACTGGCGCTGCTTTTTGGCTTCTCCATCAAGCTTGCGTGCCTTGGCGGGAAAGGAGGCGGTCCGATTATTGAAGCGACTAATTCGCCTGCATACTATACTTGGCTGGCCAGCATGGCTATGCTGCTAGTTGTTGCATTAGTGGGGTTGGCTTTATCCGGTGCTGAAGTCGGGCCTTTGCCAGTTAGGCCCGATCCTCCTCAGGGGGGAGAAGGACAACGCACCCGGGAGCACGAGTCCGTCGGGAAGAACCTCGCCATTGGCGCGGCGGCGCTGGGACTGCTGGTCTTCATCGTAGCGCTTGCCCTGAGCGGCGTGAATCGCGAACGGGAGGATAGAGAGGCGCGTGTTGACCAAGAGAAGAAGAAAGCGGACAAGGCAATCAAGAAGGTGCCTAGCCCCGCGCCCCTGCTGGCACTCGATTTGGGCGGCGGGGTGAAAATGGAATTAGTCCTCATCCGCGCTGGCAAGTTCATGATGGGAAGCCCGGAGACCGAGAAGGACCGCAGCAACGACGAGACACAGCATGAGGTGACGATCAGTCGGGCTTTTTACATGGGGAAATTCGTCGTGACGCAAGAGCAATACGAAGCGGTAACGGGGAACAATCCGAGCCAGTTCAGGGGCGCGAAGAATCCGGTGGAAACAGTCTCGTGGGAAGATGCTCAAGAATTCTGCCAAAAGCTGAGCACAAAGCTCCCGCTCACCATTCCCTCTCCCGGCGGGGCAGAGGGGAAATGGATGGTGCAGTTGCCAACCGAAGCGCAGTGGGAGTATGCGTGCCGGGCGGGAACGTCGACGCGGTTTTACTCTGGCGATGCGGATAGTGATCTTGACGCCGTGGGCTGGTACTATGGCAACTCTGGCGGGTCAACCAGTCCCGTAGGCGGGAAAAAGCCGAACGCCTGGGGCTTGTACGACATGCACGGAAACGTGTGGCAGTGGTGCGCCGATCTTTACGGGGAGTACCCAATGGGATCTGCCACCGATCCCGAGGGTGCGGCGACCGGAACACAGCGTGTGTTGCGCGGCGGGTCCTTGAACGTCAGTGCGATGAACTGCCGCGCGGCCAACCGCTACAGGTACAATCCTGACCGCCGGAACATACACAACGGTTTCCGGGTGGTGGTGGTGCCTTCGTCGCGGAGTCCGTAGTTCTACCCGGTTCCAGGGAAAGTGCGGCATTTCTGCGCTGTGATATTGAATGGCCGGGACGCGCACGAATCTTCTTGACGGCATATTTCAACGGCGGAGAATGCGGGAATGAGTCTGCAAACGGGAGAGGGTTCGCGAATGTCCCGGAATTCCAGACCCAACAGGTATAGGGGTCGGGTACGGGCGAGGAGCGGGATGACAATACAACCAGGTGATCTTCTGCGTGCGCTTGGCCACCCTTACGATCACTACGGGGTGGCCGTCCACAACAACGAGGTGGTCCATCTTACTGGTCAGGTCAAGACCAAAGCCGACGCGTCCGTACAGAAGACCTCCTTTGATTTCTTCTGTGCCGGTCGCCAAGCGCAAATTCTTCCGGTGAATACCACCTTAACGCCAGACCAAATCGTGGCCCGTGCGGAATTTTCGGTGGGCAAGAAGCCGAAGCATGGATACAGCATTACAGAGCGCAACTGCGAGCATTTTGCTCGCTGTGTGGTGACCGGCAGGGCAGACAGCACGCAGGTAAGGAAGTTCATAGAAGGCGTACTTGGGCTTGGCGTACTCATTTTCATTGCAGCGGCTGTTGAAAAGGATGGAAAGTCGTCATGCTGCGCTACGGCTCCCAGAAAGTATAAGAAGGGCCTCGCCCGCGTGCGGTGGCATACTTTCCCTGTCTGAGAGAGGAGTCTTTGGGACAGGCGCAAAACATTCTTGACGGCTGATTACATTGGATAAAGATGCCATCTATGGAACGCGTTTTCAGAGTAGAGAGGCCCGGCCTCGCGGCCGTTTTCCTGTTCGGTCTGTTCGCGCTGATCGGCCCGGCGCGCTGCGAGGTCTATCAGCCCCCGGACCGTGAGCCGACCGCGGAGGAAACGCTGATCCTGGAGCTGATCAACCGCTTTCGTGCCAACCCGGTGGCGGAAGCGGATCGGCTGGGCTTCAAGGACGAAGCGGGCGAGGACATGCGCAAGCTCAAGCCCTTGCCACCGATGGTCATGAACCTGAACCTGCTCGACGCCGCCCGCAAGCATAGCTACTACATGATCCTCAACACGCTCACTCACAGTGAGGACAAGGACAAGCCCGGCTTCTATGGCGTGACTCCCTGGGAGCGGGCGCCCAAGTCCGGCTACACCGGTTTCTGCGGCGCCGAAAACTGCTTCCGCGACCCTGGCGACCCTTACGGCAGCCACGCGGGCTTCGCCCACAGCAAGGGGCACCGCGATAACATGGCCAGCGGCCACCGCGAAGTGGGCACGGGCGGCGTGCCGCACGAAGGCCGCCTGTCCGTCACGCACCTTTTCGGGACCCGCGGCGTGCCGCGCATGGCGGGCGGCGTCGCCTACCAGGACGCCAACGGCAACAACTTCTACGACGTAGGCGAGGGCATCGGCGGCGTCAAGATCAGCGCCAGCGACGGCACCGGCACCTCAACCTGGAAGAGCGGCGGCTACGCGCTGGACCTGAAATCCGCAAAAGCAGTGACGCTCACCGCCGAGTTCATGGGCCGGAAATTCACGAAGACCTTCGAGGCCGGCGGCGATAACATCAAGTTCGACGTGCTCATCCCGGAAACGCTGGTGAACGAGGGCGCCGACAAGCTCATTGCCGCCGTGCAGGCCGCGGGCGCGCCGGAATCGCCCAAGTATTTCAGCGCGGTCCTGAACCTGTACCTGGAAGCCAAGGGCCTGCGCCTGGAAGCTGAGCGCCAGAAACGCTTCAACGAACTCACCGCCAAAGCCGGGCCGGAACTCGAAGCCAATCGCAAGGCCGTCCGCCAGGCGCTGGAGGATTTCGACCCGCCAGCCTTCGCGAAAGTCTTCAACGAAAGCCGCAAAGCCTACAGCGGCACGCCGGCCGAAGCCTGGTTTCGCGACGCCAGCCTGATCGCCAACTTGACGTACAAAGTGAGCGTATTCGAGAAGCAGAACGCGGTGCAGAAAACCACCCCGCGCCAGAAGCGCGCGTTCGCGGCGGAAATCGAAGCCGCCGAGAAGCAGTTCGCAACCAGGGATTTCGTCAGCGACCTGGCTGTCCTGGCCGGCCGCGCCCGCAACGCGGGCGCCCCGCCGCCGACAGTGGCGGAAAGCAAACCGGCCACGCCCCCTGCGGCAACCGTCTCGCCCCCGGTGGCCGCGACGAAACCTGCCGCGGAACCCAAGCCGCCCGTGGCCGCGCCAGCAGCGCCGGCCCTGCTGCCGCCGGCAAAGGCCGAGCCGCCTGTCTCCGCGCAGGCCCTCGGGCCGTGGGTGGACAAGCTCCGCCGGCGCGTGATCGAAGGCGTCAAGGCCGGGCAGAAACCCAACGCTTATCTTGCCCTCTTCGGCGGCAAGGAAACGGCCATCCGCATCCTGGCCGCCGACGACAAGGAACTCACCCTTGAAGTGGGCGGCGGCAAGCTGCCCGTGGCGTGGACCCGTCTGGACCAGCGCAAGGACATGCTCAATCTGGTGAAGGCCTTTGGGAAAGACGATAGCGCCGCAGACGGCCTCCTCAAAGTCGTGTTCCTGCTCGCCAACGAGTTCATCCAGGAGGCCACTGACGAGTACTGGAAGGCAACCGAGCTCAAGCCGCCTGAAGACGACGAGAACGTTGAGGCGGTGCGGCGGTTGCTGAAGCTGTAAAGGAGGCAAGGATGTGCTACGAGCGTAGCGCAACCCTCCGGGTTGCGGCGCAAGCCAGAGGCTTGCGCTACGGGCGTTGTCTAGTGTGTGCGGCTGTCTGGGCGCTGAGCATTGGGCTGGGCACGGCGGGCGAAGCCGCGGGCGTGGTCAGCCACATCAAGGTGCTCTCCGACAAAGTTGAAGACGTCTCGAGCCTCGAGGCGTGGCAGAAGGCCTGCATCAAAGAGGGTATGAGCGACGAACAGAAAGCCATGACAGTCTGGCAGACAGTCTTCAAGTTCCAGCACCAGGACAGCCCGCCGGTGGAGTTCCTCCATAACGAGAACTTCATCCAGGACGTCATCAAGATCTTCAATGTGTACGGCTACAGTTTCTGCGGCGTCGCGACGGGTGACACGGAGGCGCTCGCGCGCCAGGCTGGGCTGAAGGCGCGCGGCTGGACGATTTCCCGGCACGTGGTTTCCGAAATCTGGTGGGGCGAGGCGTGGCATCTGCTGGACGGCTCGCTGATCACCTGCTTCCCCAAGGCCGGCGGGCAGCCCGCGGGAGTGGAAGAGATCATCGCCGGCGTGTCGGAATGGCTGGACAAGAACCCCGGCCTGAAGGGCAACGACGCCAAGCTGCGGGACTTCCAGTTCAAAGGCCCGGGCTGGAAGAAAGGGCCGGAGATCCTGATGCAGTGCCCGACTTATTCCGCCGA
>JBEKKG010000268.1:0-8857 GCA_050010835.1 Planctomycetota bacterium | reverse complement strand
ATGCCTTCAACGTTATATTTCCCTATCTTTGTGGGATGGGATGCCATTTTGCGATTCGGCCAGAACCTTCCCGGAGGGAGATTTCCACAGAAGCTCTAGCCGTATAAGTTAACACGAAACGGGGCGACGGCATGTAGTTGCATCGCAGAAATTAGACGCGAACTGTCCACATGGGATATAGTACGCCTGCCAATTTGCCCAAGAGTTCTTATGCCTGAAACCGTCCTTGCGAGTCTCCCTGCTACTAGCGAACAACGCCTGAAAATTGTTAACGCAGCGCTTGAGGCGTTTAAGGCTGCCGCGGGTAGTCCTTACGTCTATGGGGGGAAGTCAACCAATGGCTTTGACTGCTCGGGCTTCGTGGCCTACGTCTACCAGCAAGTATTTCCACATTACGCGTACGTCGATACGGACGGTATCAAGGACTCGAGCATCTTCAACGAAGTCGCCAATCCTAAACCCGGCGATGTTATCTTCTTTCCGAAGGGAACGAACCCGTACGAAGTGAACAAGGGCAATAAAAAGGAATTTCCGAACCACGTTGGCATCGTTCTGGATGCAAACACTTGGATCGGAAGCCAGTCCAGTACCGGCGTGGCCAAGGTCCAGATGAACAACACCTGGGAGCTGTCTGCCGTCCCCTACCTGCCGGTGCTCGACCTGATCGCCGAGCACTGCCAGGGCCTCGCCAGTGCGGGCGTGGACGGCCTGATGCTCAGTTGGAGCCTGGGCGGCTACCCCTCGCCGAACCTCGAAGTGGCCCGCGCTTTCGCCCAGCGTCCGGCGCCGGCCCCCGAGGCTGTCCTCGACACGATTGCGCGCGAGCGCTTCGGAGCGGAGGGCGCGGCGGACGCCCGCCGGGCCTGGACGACGTTCAGCAACGCGTTCCGCGAGTTTCCCTTCAATATCGGCGTGCTCTACTCTGCGCCCCAGCAGTGCGGCCCCGCCAACCTGCTCTATGCCTCGCCGAGCGGCTACCACGCCACGATGGTCGGGATCCCCTACGACGACCTGAACACCTGGCGCGGACCGTATCCCGCCGCCGTCCTCGCTGAGCAGTTTGCCAAGGTCGCGAGCGGCTGGCAGGAGGGTCTCCCGCACCTCCAGCGCGCCGTGGAGAAAGCCCCGCCGGACTGGGCTGCCGGCGCGCAGGCCGAGTTGCGTTTTGCGGAAGCGGCGCAGTTGCACTTCCGCAGCGTGGCCAACCAGGTTCGTTTCACCGCCGCGCGCAACGCCCTGCTCGCCAAGGACAAACCGCTGGATGCGGAGCAGCGCAAAGCCCGGATCGAGGAGATGCGGCAGGCTGCGTTGGACGAGATCGTGGCCGCGCGCCGGCTGTTCACTCTGGCCCGGCTGGACTCCCGCATCGGCTACGAAGCTTCCAACCATTACTATTACGTTCCCCTGGACCTGGTAGAGAAGGTCATAAACTGCCGCTACATACTGGGCCAGCCGCCGCTCCAGTGACAAGGGATGTGTAGCACGTGACAAGCGGGCATGGTTCAGGAGCAGGCAGCACTTCCGGCACCGCAGAGACGCGGAGGGCGCAGAGAACAGCAGGGAGATTTGGCGGAATTGAGATCAGGTCCATTAGTTCACTCTGCGTTTTCTGCCCCGACTTGTCGGGGGTGAATAGTCCAGACTGACCGCGTGACGGGAGCGCCAACATGACTGACGCGCCGAAGAAACGCCCCTGGTTCCAGTACCACCTCAGCACGGCGGTCGTGCTGATGTTCGTGGCCGGAGGCATCATGGCCCTCAACTGGTTCAGAGGGTCCGAGACAGGGACCTACACGTATGATGTCAGTGGCGCCGTCTTTGGTCCGGCCATCGGCACGTTGCCCCAGCACGGCTGGCCATTTCGTTTCACAGACAGTCGCGTCGAGTATTTCGATGTCATTTATGAGGTACCAGTACCAGGTGCCACTATGAGCCTCCCGGTTCAAACGCCCTGCATCAGTTACCGCTGGCTGGTAGCCGACATCGCCGTCGCCCTCACCATCCTTCTTGCCACCGGCATTGCATTGGAATGGCGCATCCGCCGCCGGGAGCGCCGCCAGTGACCATTCCGCTGCGCGATGATGGCGCACCGTAGGACAGGCTTTCCAGCCTGTCCGGACAGCCTGGAAAGGGTGTCCTACCAGCCTTTCCGGATTTTTTGATTTTTCCCTTGACTTCAATGCGCTCCACTCGTATGTATTATAGGGGGATGTTGTTTGAACAAAGGGTGTCAAGCGTGGCCTTGGTCTAACGGCAACCATAGAGCCGCAGAGTCACAGAGAGTGGAGGAATTTATGCTTTTTAGAAATCAAGAATCAAGAGTCTTTTGTTTGTGTCTCCGTGCCTCAATGCCTATGCCCGTTTATTATATCGTTATCAGGACATTGATATATCGTTATCTTCTCCTGATACTATCCCGAGTATATCTTGAAACTATCCCTATTATATCTCGAAGCGATCCCTATTATATCTTGAAACGATCCCCATTATATCTTGAATCTATCCCTAAAAGGCCAGTATTTTAAGGACTTAGAGCAATGGAACATATCGGGGACTTGGGGTGTTGGACTGGACTATTCACCGCATGAGGACACGGAGGACCTGCATGAAGGCTAGAGAGAGAATCACGCACGGTGCAGGGGCTCAAGGCTCATTGCAGCACACGAGCGCAGCTCCAAGTGGCGCAGGGGCGGTGCAGCATGGTATACTTATGATGCACGGTGCGTTCCGACCGCGGCGCACCATAACGCAGCAGTGTAGCGTCCTGGCAACGAGGATATGGAGCGGGACCATGAAAGTGGACAAGAAGAACGGCGAGACGCCGGTGCGCATTGCAGGAGTGCGGTGCGGCAGCCAGAGCACATTGGCGCGCATCCCCGAGGAAAACCCTTACCCTGTGTTCCGGGTGAGACCTGATGGCACGCTCATCTACGCCAATACCTCAAGCGCGCCGGTGCTGGCAGAGTGGCAATGCGGCGTGGGCGGCCAAGTGCCCGAGCCTTGGCGGCGGCTGGCCGGCGAGGCGTTCGCCAGCGGGACCATGACCTCGCCTGACTGCGCGGCCGGCGGGCGCATTTTCTCGTTCGTGATCGCGCCCGTGCCGGAAGCCGGCTACGTCAACTTCTACGGCAGCGATATCACGAAGCGCAAACTGGCCGAGGAAGCCCTGCGCCGGCAGGCGGTGCTGATTGACCTCTCGGCCGACGGCATCATCGTGCGCAGCCCGGAGGGCACGATCCGTTTCTGGAGCGAAGGCGCGACGGCGCTGTACGGCTGGCCCGCCAACGAAGCTATGGGACAGACCACCGACGCGCTGTTGCGCACGCAGTTCCCGCAGCCGTTCGAGGCCATCATGGCGGTGCTGGGACGCAGCGGCGTGTGGTCCGGCGACCTCGTCCATCGCACGCGGGACGGCCGCCAGGTAACTGTGCAGAGCCATTGGGTCGCACGGCGCGATGCGCAGGGCAAACTCGTCGAAATCCTCGAATCGAACGTGGATGTCACCAGGCGCAAACAGGCCGAGGAGGCGTTGCGCGAGAGCGGGGAACGTCTGGCCGGCATTATCCACTCGGCCATGGACGGCATCATCACGGTGGACGAAAGCCAGCGTGTGGTGCTCTTCAACCCCGCGGCGGAGAAGATGTTCCGCTGCCCCGCCGCCGCAGCGCTCGGCGCTCCGCTCGGGCGCTTCATCCCCGAACGCTTCCGCCAAGCCCATGAGGGGCATGTGCGCCGTTTCGGCGAGACCGGCGAGACCACGCGGCGCATGGGCACCCTCGGCCAGGTGTGCGGCCTGCGGGCTGACGGGGAGGAGTTCCCCTGCGAGGCCGCGATCTCACAGGTCCTGGTCGGCGGGCAGCGGCTCTTCACGGTTGTCCTGCGCGACATCACGGAGCGCCAGAAGGCCGAGGAGGAACGGCGGCAACTGGAAGGCCGGGCGCTGCACGCGCAGAAGCTGGAGAGCCTCGGCGTTCTCGCCGGCGGGATCGCACACGACTTCAACAACATCCTGCAGGCCATCCTGGGGAACACGGAACTGGCCGCGTATCAGCTCGCGTCCTCCTCGCCCGCCCGCCCCTACCTGCAGAACATGGAAAGCGCTTGCCGCCGCGCCGCGGGGCTGTGCCAGCAGATGCTCGCCTATTCGGGCAAGGGGCGCTTCGTGGTCGAAGCCCTGGGCCTGAACGACGTGGTCCGGGATATGACCCACATCCTCGAGGTGGCCATCTCCAAGAAAGCGGTCCTGAAGTACAACCTGGCTGACAACCTGCCGGCCATCGAGGCCGACGCGAACCAGGTCCGCCAGGTTTTCATGAACCTGATCACCAACGCCTCGGAGGCGCTGGGCGAAGCGAACGGGGTCATCGCGGTCACCACGGGCGCCCTGGAAGTGGAGCAGGCGTATCTCGCCGAAACCTATGTGGCCGAGAACCTGCCCGCGGGGCTGTATGTGTACGCGGAGGTCGCCGACAGCGGCTGCGGGATGAAGCCGGAAGTCAAGCAGCGCATGTTCGAGCCGTTCTTCACGACCAAGTTCACCGGCCGCGGCTTGGGCATGGCGGCCGTGCTGGGGATCATGCGCGGCCATCGCGGAGCGATCAAAGTCTATAGCGAGCCGGGGAAAGGCACGGCCATCAAGGTGCTCTTCCCCGCGTCCAAGAAGGCCGCCGCGGGACAAGAAAGGGCCGAGAACGAGGCGCTGTGGCGCGGTTCAGGGATGGTGCTGGTGGTGGACGACGAACCAGCGATTCTGGCCACGGCCACTGCGATGCTGCAACTGCTGGGGTTCCAGGTTCTCACGGCCAGCGACGGCCGGAAAGCCCTTGAAGTCTACCGGGCGCATCCAGGCGGGATCGCCTGCGTGCTGCTGGACCTGACCATGCCCAATCTCGATGGCGAGGAGACCTTCCGCGAGTTGCGCCGGATGGACCCCAACGCCCACGTCATCATTACCAGCGGCTACAACGAACAGGAAGTGACCCAACGCTTCGCCGGCAAGGGCGCCGCCGGCTTTATCCAGAAGCCCTACCAGATGGCCACGCTCCGGGCCAAGCTGCGGGCGGCCCTGGAGGCGAGGGGTTAGGGACGAGGGGCGAGGGACGAGGGACGAGGGGCGAGGGGTGAGGGGCGAGGGACGAGGGGCGAGGGACGAGGGGCGAAAGTGCGCACCACTAGTCGGCAGGCTCCCATCCCACCTTCGGGTCGGGATTGAACTCCGCCATCTGCTCGAAGACCTCCGGCGTCTTCGGGCCGAAGTCCGCCATGTAAATCGTCCCATCGTGGCTGATGATGAACATATAGCGGCCTGTTTGGTCGTAGACCGCCGGACAAGCCGCCAGGGCGAACCCTTCTGTCATCCGCTCCTTCCCGTCAGCGCCGCGTGCAAGATAACTCTTGGCGCCGCCTTTCGCAGCCGGGCCTTGGCTCTTCAGCACCTTGAAGACGTAGCCGGCCTTTGGAACAGCATGCCCGTTCACCAGTTCGGCGTCCGCAAAGCAAGTGTCAACCAGCGCCAAGTCTCTTGCGCCAGACGAAGTCTCAAGAAGGGCATGGAGCGATTGCGCATACACCAGCACACCATCGCCTTTGTAGTCGGTGCGATGATAGATTTCCTCCGCTTCGGCGAACGCCTCACAGCTTGCCGCGGCCCCACCCTGATTTCCACACCGATACCTCGGCTGAAGGGTCCACTCGAAGATGCCGGAGAAGATGACCAGCCCGAGCCAGCCGCAGAAGGCCCAGGACAGCGCGCTGCCTGCGCGTCGCCACGGCCCACCCTGGCAACGATGCGCCCGCCACAGGCCGAAGAACGCACCGGCGCACGTCACAGCGGCGATGAGCAGCGCTGCGGTCATACGTACGCCCGCGGCGTACCGCATCGCCGGTGGCCAGACGTATTCCCGACGCCAGACAGTGCTGAGGACCCAAGGCGCCGTGAGGAACACAACGCAGCCCGCCAGCATCACAATGCCCAGCAGTTCAAGCAGCGAGAACTGGAAACGCGATGGCCGCTCCGTGTTCACTTTCCGCTCCCATTCTTGCCTACTGCCTGCTGCCCCGCCTTTTTCTATCTGCGTTTATCTGTGTTCATCTGCGGTTTCAAAAAGCCGTTCTCTGTGCCCTCTGTGTCCTCTGTGGCTGATCGTTCGTTGCAGTTAGGGACCGCCCCCCTGCGCCTGCCGCACCTCGACATGGGCGAAGTTGATGCGGGTCTCATGGCCGCCGATGCCGGCTGTGACTGCCTCCAAAGGCTGCGGGTCGGTGAAGCGCAGGACCTCCTTGCCGTTGATGATCGCACGCAGCACGGCCCCGTGCTTGACCAGGGTAATGTGGTTGCGGCGCGGATAGTAGGGCGCGTGGCCGCCCTGATAGTGGATGGGGAATTCGCCGTTCTGGGCGACACGCACCACCTCCTTGCCGAGGCGGTACAGAATCGTGGCGCTGCGGTTCTCCGCATTGATCTCCAGGCGGTAGCCGCGGTCAATGTCCCTGAGGTCCGAGCCGCGCGCGTGAGCAAGCGGTTCCTGCGACCGCTCCCTTACGGTCGCGGCTCGGAGACTTTCAGAGCCGCCAGTCCCCGCGTCTGCCGGCGCCAGGACCACGCGGATGTTGTCGAAAGGATGATGCACGTGGCTTGGTTCTTTGTCCCAGCCGAACCACTCGCTGCTCTCCTCAACGTCGAAAGCTACCAGCACGTCCGGCCCGAAGGTGCGCTTGCTCCAGAGCATCCCCGAGCCCTGCTTGGCCAGAAGAGAAATCCAGGCCGAAGCCAGCACGCAGGCATTGCCGCCGTGGTCCACCCATTGGCCCTCACGCCACCAGTCCGGTTCCTGCTCGTGGAAAGTATAGAGGCACCCGGCCGGGGTGTAGCGCGGCGTGGTGATCTCAAGAGCGTCGAAATCAGCGCGGCCACGGGGCACCTTCAGGAAAATGCGCCCACCGTCCCCGCGTGCGATGCGGCTTTCCTGCAAGGGGGCCTTGTCCAGGGCCGCGGCGAGCGTGTTTCCCGTGACGCGCACCAGCAGGTTGTGCCACTGGTCATCGCCGGGATGCGACAGCACCAGTGCCGCGCCCGGCGGAACGACCACCGCGGCCTGGGCCGTCGCGACCGCCACGCGCAGGCACGCTGTACCGCGGGCGTCCCGCCCGCCGGCTGTTGTGGTGCGGGCGTCCCGCCCGCCGCTCCACTCGGGGCCCGAGTACAGCTCGATCTCTGCCGCCGTGGCCGGCTCGCGGAACCGCAAGCGGCAATGGAACTCCAGGTCGCCGGTCAGTTCATAAGCGTGGCGCAAGACCGCGTCCGGCCCATGAGCGCGCAGCACACCCTCGGAGATGTGCCAGGAGCCGCGCTCGCACAGCCACGGGCTCATCTCACCGCTGACGTCCCCGATCATCGGTATGGACTTCTGGCGCCGCACGAATTTCTGGGACTCGGGCGACTGCGTAATCTCGCGCTGCTCCTCGGGCGTGAAATCCAGGTAATCCGCAGGGTCGGGGATCTCAGCTTGTGCAAAACTGTACGGCCCAAAGGTGTACGTTTTCTGGACGCGCTCGCCGTAGCGGAACGCGATGCGGCGCACGCGCGCCTCGACGCCCCCCGCGAGCAGCGTAGCGCCTGGGAGCGCCGGCGTCCCGCCGGCCGGTGCCTGTACCGCGGGCGTCTCGCCCGCAGGAGGCTGTACCGCGGGCGTCCCGCCCGCAGGTGGCTGTGCAGGCGAGACGCCCGCACCACAAGATGCGGAATCGGGACGGCGCCGCACGAACACCTTCTCCGATCCACTGGCAGGCGGGACGCCCGCGCTCCCAGGCGGGGAGCCCGCGGTACGAAGCAAAGCGGCGGGCGGATCAGGGGTCTCCTCCAGGCCGGGAGCGTGCAGTGAGAGAAAGCCGTTCTGCCCTGCGGGTTCCTCGAAGACGGCTTCCTCAAGCGCCATCCCGCCCAGGCTGGCGCTGAGCGACCCGCTCCGGCCCACCAGGGCGCGGGTGTCAGCGGCGCGGAACCATTTGGCGTCGCTGCTCGCCGCCCAAGGCAGCGAGAGGGAGCGTCCGTCGTCGGCCTGCCAGTGGATTTCCTCCAGTTCCACGTCATCGAAAACCGCCGAGCCGGAAGCCACGAACAGGCCTGCGCTGCCCGCGCGCGGCAAGCAGGAGTAATTGGCCAGCACCATGCGGCCATCCACCCACACGCGCGTCACCCAGGCCCAGCGTTCCACGACCACCCGATGCCACTGGTTCTGGCGCACGACGCCTTGAAGGTCCACTGCGCCATGCACGTCCGGGCCTTCCGCTTCGAGCCTGGCTTGCCCGCCTGTCAGGCTAAACCCGAGGTAGAGAGCCTCGCCGCCGTCCTGGCTGCGGTCGAGGACAGCGCCGTACTTGCCTTCCTGCTGGGGGAAGAAACTGAACGCCAGCTTGCAGCCATACCAAGGCGGGCCCTTTACGAGAGCGAGGGCCGGCGGGACGCCGGCGCTCCCAGTGCCGACGAGCGTATACTGGTTTGGAATACGGTTGGGATCGAAGCTGAAGTTGATGTGCCAGTTTCCGCCCAGCAATTCCCACTCCTCCAGGCCGTGGCCGGGCGAACGGGCGAAGTCATCGGCGAAGCGGCGGGTGCCCGCGGCTTCGCCTTGGCGGCTGACAGGGCCGACAGGCAGATACTTGGGGTCGCGGGTGAAGAGCAGTTGATCCAGCGCAATGCCCGGTTCGCGCTCGATAATGACCGCCGGGACTTTGCCTGGCGGAAGGGCATACTGTCCCGCGCGCACCCAGTGCCAGCAGTTGTAGACGCAATCGTTCCCGAAAGGGCGCTCGGGGGCGTCAGCGATCTTCAGCGCAGCGGAGTTGCTGCACGAATCGC
>JBEKKG010000267.1:0-8863 GCA_050010835.1 Planctomycetota bacterium | reverse complement strand
GCCACCAGGACCTTGAGCACTATCCGGTTCCGACGACGCCGGACCCGGAGAAGTTCTGGCACTATTTCTCGCGGCCCCGTACCGGGCGCATCTGGGCGTTTGACATTCCGAGCGGCCGGCTGACGAAACTGGTCGAGACTGAGGGCGTCACGCCGGACCACATGACTGCTCGCCTGAAGACCCCGGCCTGGTGCGCTACTGCCTGGACATGTACGATGCCTACGGCCAGCGCATCTGGGCGGTGCGCACGGATGGTTCCGGCCAACGGATGATCCGGCCGCAGGAACGGGGCGAGTTTGTCACACATGAGTTCTGGTTGGGGAACTCGGACCTGATCGGCTACACCTATCAGGACCGCCGGCGCGATCCCACATTGCATGAGAAGCCCTGGGGGGAATATTCTCCTTGCCCCACGCACTTGGGCTTCGCCAGTACTGAGGGCAAGGAGCGCTGGCTCTCCGGGCCGCTCAACTGCTATCACACGCACATCTTCGTATCGCCGGACGGCCGCTGGGTGTGCGGCGAAGGCACCGACGGCCACAGCTTCGTGTATGCCGCGCCGTTCTCGTTTCAGGAGCGGCATATCGAGATGGTCGCTCTGGCGGCGGTCCACGCGCCTTACGTGCCGTTCCGCGGACAGATGGTGGATGCGGGGTTCTCCGCCGACTCGAAGTGGCTGCTCTTCAACGACACTGTGGACGGGCGCCTGCAGGTCTGCGCGTGCGCGGTGCCGGGGTGAACTTCTCATCTGCGGCCCGCACAAAGTCCGCCGCGGCCTGGTCCAGGCGGGCCAGCGCCTGCGCCGTGGTCAAGCCGCTGCTGCTGCGCCCCGCGGAGATGAGCGTATTGCACTCATTGTTATCCATGAAGCAGACCGCTTCCAGCAGGCGCGCTTCATCTTCCGGCGGGATGACGAGGAAACCGTGCTTGTCGGCGTGGATGAGCTGGCCCGGTTCCACGCGCCGGCCAAAGACAGTGACCGGGCAGTTCCAGCGGACGGGATGAGCGTGCGCGTGGCTCACGCACAAGCGCCGTGCCAGCGCCTTGAAGCCGGCGTGGTTCATCTCGTCAAGGTCGCGGATGGCCCCGTCCACGATCACGCCGACGCAGCCCAGCGCGCGGTGGATGCTGGCGTTGACTTCGCCCCACGCCGCGCCAAAGGTTTTAGGCTTGTCGAGGTCCTGCATGACGACGATCTTCGGGCCCGGCAGGCTGCCGATGTAGTGCCAGTATTCGCACCAGCCTTGCGGATTGTCCGCGGGATGCCGCGGATTGCCCGGTTCGATCACGGCCGTGACGGCGTAGCCGGCCATAGAGCCCAGGTGCGGCATGAAGTCGTGAGTTTCCTCGAGGTTGAAGCCCTCGCGCGCCGCGTCGTGCCTGGTGATCTTCTCCCAGCCGTTGCACACCGTCGGCGTGTTCCAGCGTTTCAGTTGCAGCAGTTCGCCATGGGTCAGGCGCCTGTGCAGTTCCGCGTCCTTCTTCCTGGCAGCCATGAAGTTCTCCTCTTGCCCCGTGTGGTTTAGCCTCATCCAGGCCTGAACGCAACCTCAGGCCGATTTCTCCCTGCGCGCCACGGGTTGTAAGTGTAGAATGTATGCATGAAACGTCTGGGGCACATCCTCATTGCCCTTGCGCTGACCGCTTGCGCCATAGCGGTGACGGTCATTGTTCCCGAGTGGTATGCGAGCCGTTCCGCTTCGTGGTCCGGAGAAGATCCCCTGCAGCCTGCTGCGGCCAACCGCTACGCTGCCGCTCCCGACTGGCCCATGTTCCATGGCGACCCGGCGCTGAGCGGCGTCACCTCCGCCGGCCTCCCCGACAAACCGGTGCTGCTGTGGACCTTCAAATGCGGTTCGCAGATCAAAGGTTCCGCCGCGATTGCCGGCGGCCGCGTCTTCTTCGGCTCGGACGATTCCAACGTGTATGCGCTCAGACTCCAGGACGGCGCCAAGCTCTGGGAGTTCACTACCGGGAGCGTGGTCGAGTCCACACCGTGCGTCGTGGGCGGTGTGCTCTTCGTCGGCTCCACAGACCAGTATCTTTACGCGCTGGAGGCCAAGACCGGCGCCCTGTGCTGGCGCTACGCCACGGAGGGCGAGATCAAGGCCGGCCCCAATTTCATCTCCGGCGCGGCACTGGGTCTGTCCCAGCCCTGTCAGCCTACCCTCTCCCCCCAGGAAGAGTGTTTCAACAAAGTCAGTTCCCCGACGCAACTCCTTCACGGCGACCCGGTTTGGCTTGGCGAACTAACTAAAATGAAACACTGCCTCTCTCAGGGGAGAGGGGAGCTTGAGGGGGGCCGCGTGCTCATTGGCTCCTACGACAACAAGCTCCATTGCGTTGACGCCGCCACGGGCGAGCCCGTCTGGACGCTCGACACGGGCAACTACGTCAACGGCTGCGCGGCCATCGCGGAGGGCCAGACCGTCTTTGGCGCGTGCGACGGCCAGCTCCACATCGTGGACGTGAAGACCGGGACGGAGACCGCCAGGGTGGACGCCGGGGCCTACATTTCGGCCAGCCCTGGCCTGCGCGACGGCGTGGCCTACGTCGGACAATCCGAACGCGACCTGCTGGCGGTGGATATCCGGAAGGCGGCAGTCGTCTGGCGCTTCGAGAACCCGCACGAATTCCCCTTCTTCTCGTCCCCTGCCGTGGCCCGGGACCGCCTGGTCATCGGCGCGCAGGACAAGCGGGTGCACTGCCTGGAGCGTGCCACAGGCAAGGAACTGTGGAGCTTCATGACGCGCGGCCACGTGGACTCCTCCCCCGCCATCGCCCGCGACCGCGTCATCGCCGGCTCGGACGACGGCCGCGTCTACATCCTCGCGCTTCAGGACGGCAGAGAACTCTGGTCTTATGAAATCGGCTCCGAGGTGAACGGCTCCCCAGCCGTGGTTGACGGCCTGTTCATCGTCGGCGCGGGTGACGGCGTGCTTTACGCCTTCGGAGCCCGCAAGTGAAGAGGTGAACAGGTGAAGAGGTGGTGGGGCGACGCCTGTTCACCCCCTCACCTCTTCACCCCCTCACCTGTTCAGCTCCGCCAGCTTTGCAGCATGCGCGCATAGTTCCCGCGCTCGAACGCGCTGGGATCAGGACAGCGCTGCAAACTCATGCTGCCCAGCATTTGCTGCACGGAATCGTAGTGGTGCTCTTCCATCCATTGCACCAGCCCCTCCCGCACCTCGCGGATATACAGCGGGCCCTTTTGCAGCAGCGCAGAAACCATCTGCACCGCGTGCGCGCCAGCCATGATGGCCTTGACCACGTCCAGCGGCGCGTGCACGCCCCCGCTGGCGGCCAACGAAGCCTTGACGCGCCCTGAAAGGACGGCGAGCCAGCGCAAGCGCAACGGCAGTTCCGAGGAGTGCGTCAACTGGATCATCGGGGCGAATTCGAGCAATTCCGCGTCAATCTCCGGCTGGTACACCCGGTTGAACAGGATCAAGCCGTCCGCTTCCACTTCGTCCAGCCGCGCCGCCATGTTGACCATGGATGAGTAGAACGGCAGCAGCTTCACCGCGACCGGGATCTGCACCGACTGGGTTACTGTCTTGACAATATCCAGCACACGCTGCTCAACTGCCGCCCCGGTTTCCTTGGAGTCGGTGGCCATGCGGTAGACATTCAGTTCCAGAGCTGTGGCGCCTGCTTGTTCGATCAGCTTGGCGTGTTTGAGCCAGCCTTCGTTGGTGGTGCCATTCAAAGAGGCGATGACCGGGATCTTGACGGCGCGCCTGAGCTTCCGGATGTGTTCCAGATAGGGGTCCGGCCCCAGCGAGAACTCGTGCGCCAGAGGGAAATACTCCGGCGCCTCGGGGTTCATCTCGGCCGCCGCTTCCACGGCGCGCAACGTGCCGAGGGCTTCGCGTTCGATCTGCTCCTGGAACAAGGAGTGCATCACGATCGCCGGCGCGCCCGCATCCTCCAGGCGTTTGACCGTATCCAGATCGTCAGCCAGCGGCGACGAGCCGGGCATGATGGGGTGCTGCAGTTTCAGTCCAAGGTACGTTGTCGAAAGGTCCACGCTTGCTCCCCTCCTTGATTTGGTACTGCTTTCGCTCAGGAAATCCCCGACGCCTGAAGTGCCTCTGTTACTTCGCCCCCTGCGCCGGCGCCTCCGGCTTCGGGGGTGCCTTTGCCGTCCCGATCTTGGCCAACTGCTCGTAAACGGCGAAGCGCATCGTGATGTCCGCCTGGGACGCGTGCAGCAGCGCCTTGGTCCGTTCGGGGTTGATCTTCTCCAGCATGCGGTAGCGCGTCTCGTTGTAAATGTACTTCGACAGCTCCACTTTGGGCGCGCCGGAGTCGAGCTTGAGCGGCGGCTCGGCGGTCCCCATGCGCCGCGGGTCGAAACGGTACAGCGGCCAGTGGCCTGTCTGGACGGCCAGTTTCTGCTGCTCGAATCCGTTGATCAGGTCATAGCCGTGGGCGATGCAGTGGGAGTAGGCAATCACCAGCGACGGCCCGGGGAAGGAGTCCGCTTCCTGGAACGCGCGGACTGCATGGGCGTCGTTGGAGCCCAAAGCGATATGCGCCACGTACGCGCTGCCGTAGGTCATGGCCATCAGGCCGATGTCCTTCTTCGGGCTGCCCTTGCCCGCCATCGCGAACTTGGCCGACGCACCCATCGGCGTGGCCTTGGAAGCCTGGCCGCCGGTGTTCGAGTAGACCTCGGTGTCCATGACCAGCATGTTGATGTCCCGGCTCTGCGCCAGCACATGGTCCACGCCGCCGTAACCGATGTCGTAAGCCCAGCCGTCGCCGCCCAGGCACCAGACGCTCTTCTTCACCAGGTAATCCGCGATGTCGTTCAGCCGCCGTGCCTCAGCCGCGGGGAGGCCGGCCAGTTTCTTGCGGAGTTCCACCACGCGCTGGCGCTGCGCGGCAATGCCTGCTTCGCTGCCCTGCTCGGCCTTGAGGATTTCGTCCACCAATGTCTCACCCACCTGCCCGGCCAGCCGTTTGCACAACTCGCCCGCATACTCCTTCAGTTTGTCAACCGCCAGGCGCATGCCGAAGCCAAACTCGGCGGCGTCCTCGAAGAGCGAGTTGGACCAGGCCGGCCCGCGCCCGTCCCGGTTCGTGGTGTAGGGCGTGGTGGGCAGGTTGCCGCCGTAGATCGAGGAACACCCTGTGGCGTTGCCGATGAGCAGGCGGTCGCCAAAGAGCTGCGAGAGCAACTTGACATAGGGCGTTTCGCCGCAGCCGGAGCACGCGCCGCAGAACTCGAACAACGGCTGGAACAACTGGCTGCCGCGCACGTCCACCTTGATCTTGCTGCGGTCCGCTTCCGGCAAATTGAGGAAGAAGTCCCAGTTCTTGCGCTCCTGCTCGCGCAACGGCAACTGCGGGGCCATGTTCAGCGCCTTGCGCTTCGGATTGGCCTTGTCTTTGGCCGGGCAGACCGAGGCGCACAGGCCGCAGCCGGTGCAGTCTTCCGGCGCTATCTGGATCGTGAACTTCCAGCCCTTGTAATCGGGCATCTTGGCCTCGGCGCTCTTGAACGCGGCCGGCGCGTTTTTCAGCAGTTCCGCCTGGTAGACTTTCGGCCGCACCGTGGAATGAGGGCAGGCGATGCCGCACTTGTTGCACTGGATGCAGATATCCGGTTCCCAAACAGGGATGTCCTGGGCAATGTTGCGTTTCTCCCATTTGGTCGTCCCCACGGGCCAGGTGCCGTCGGGATCGAACGCGCTCACCGGCAGCGTGTCGCCGTCGCCCTTCATGATCACCGCAGTGACGCGCTTGACGAAGTCCGGCGCATTGTCCGGCACAACGGGGGGCAGCGCCACCCCGCCGCCCGCCTGGCTGGGCACGGCCACCTCGAACAAGTGCGCCAGCGTGTGGTCCACGGCCGCGAAGTTCTTCTGCACCACCTCGTCGCCCTTCTTGCCGTAGGTCTTCTTGATGGACTTCTTGATCTGCGCAATCGCCTCCTCGCGGGAGAGCACGCCGGAAATCGCAAAGAAGCAGGTCTGCATGATGGTGTTGATGCGCACGCCCATGCCGGTGTCGCGCGCCACCTTGTAGGCGTCAATCACGTACAGCTTCAGCTTCTTGCGCACGAACTCGGCCTGCACCTGGCTCGGCAAGTGCTGCCAGACCTCCTCCTTGCTGTAGGGCGAATTCAGCAGCAGGGTGCCGCCCGGCGCGGCATAGCCGAGCACATCGTATTTCTCCAGGAAGTTGAACTGGTGGCAGGCCACGAACTGGGACTTCTTGATCAGGTCCTCCGAACGGATTTCGCGCGGGCCGAAGCGCAAATGCGAGATCGTGATGGCGCCCGACTTCTTCGAGTCGTAGACGAAGTAGCCCTGGCCGAAATTGTCCGTCTCCTCGCTGATGATCTTGATCGAATTCTTGTTGGCGCCGACTGTGCCGTCCGCGCCCAGGCCAAAGAACACGCCGCGCTTCACGTCCGCGGATTCAATGTCGAAGTCCGGCTCCACCGGCAGCGACAAGTGCGTCACGTCGTCGTTGATCCCGACCGTGAAATGGCTCAGCGGCTTGGCCTTGGCCAGTTCGTCGAAGACCGCCTTGACACAGGCCGGCGTGAATTCCTTGCTGGCGAGGCCATAGCGTCCGCCCACCACGCGCGCGGAGGCGGCGCCATCCAGCAGGCCCTGCGTCCGTGCCTCGGCGAGCGACGCCACCACGTCCAGGTACAGCGGTTCGCCGATGGCCCCGGCTTCCTTGGTGCGGTCGAGCACGGCGATGGCCTTGACCGTCTTGGGCAGAGCGGCCGCGAAAGCCTGCACGTCCCAGGGCCGGAAAAGCCGCACGGCCAGGAGGCCCACCTTCTGGCCCTGCTTCGCCAGGTAGTCCACAGTCTCCTCGGCCGTCTGCGCCGCGGAACCCATCAGCACGATCACGCGCTCAGCCTGCGGATCGCCCATGTACTCGAAGAGCTTGTAGGCGCGGCCGGTGAGCTTGGCGAACTCATCCATCATCTGCTGCACGATCCGCGGCGTGGCCAGGTAGAACTTGTTGCAGGCCTCGCGCGCCTGGAAGAAGACGTCCGGGTTCTGCGCCGTGCCGCGGATCACCGGCCGGTCCGGGGTCAAGGCCCGCGCCCGGTGCGCGGCGATGAGTTCGTCCGGCAGCAAGGCCCGCAGATCGTCGTCGGTCAGTTCCTTGATCTTCATCACCTCATGGCTGGTGCGGAAGCCGTCGAAGAAATGCAGGAACGGCACGCGCGCGCGCAAAGTGGCGGCGTGCGCGATGAGCGCGAAGTCGTGCGCCTGCTGCACGGACGCCGAGGACAACATGGCAAAGCCGATCTGGCGGCAGGCCATGACGTCCGAGTGGTCGCCGAAAATCGAAAGCGCGTGGGCGGCCAGAGTGCGCGCGGAAACGTGCATGACGAACGGCGTGAGCTCGCCCGCGATCTTGTACATGTTCGGGATCATCAGCAGCAGGCCCTGCGAGCAGGTGAAGGTCGTACTCAACGAGCCGGCTTGCAGCGCGCCGTGAATCGCCCCGGCTGCCCCGGCCTCGGACTGCATCTCGCTCACCAGCGGCACAGTGCCCCAGATGTTCTTGCGGTTTTGGGCCGACCACTCATCCGAGAACTCGCCCATCGGCGAGGAGGGCGTGATCGGATAGATGACAATGACCTCGCTCACGCGGTGCGCCACTGAGGCCACTCCTTCATTGCCATCCACGGTTACTGTGCGTGCCTGTGCCATCCCGAATCTCCTGTGTTCCGCGTCCAACCCCTGTGCTTCAGGCCAAAGCCTGAAACGAAAAAGACCGCCTGGCCGGGATTATCGGTCCCGCCATTATCGGTCCAGCCACTCTCCACGTGTTAGAGGTGCGGCCGAAGCCTGCACTCTTTTTCTACCACCAAGCCCGATTTCAGGCAAGGAATTCCAGGGGAAAAAACACGCGGGCAGCCAAAGGCATATCGGAGGGTTGACGCCCGAGTGCGCAGCAGTTAGAATAGCAGCGAAAGACAGGTGCCTTGCGCACCAGAGATGGAGGCAGCAATGAATATGATAGCAGCGGAACCTCCCAGGACCCGGCGGAGAACCGGTGAGCCGGTGTGGGAATTGGCGCGAGTATTCCCAGGCCAAGGCTGTTGGACGGAGGGAGAATACCTGGCGCTGGATCGGGCGCAGAACATGCTGGTTGAGTATACCGACGGCTTCGTGGAGGTGCTGCAGATGCCAACCTGGGAGCATCAAGAGATAGTGGTAAGACTTCTGGAGGCTTTGAGAGAATTCATCCGGCCACGGAAACTGGGCAAGGCGCTCTGCGCGCCGCTGCCATTCAAGCTGCGAGATAAAGTGTGGCGCGAGCCGGACATCGTGTTCGTTCTGGCACAGCACCTGGCGGACCAGGACTATCCACATCACGCTGACCTCGTGGTTGAAGTCGTCAGCAGGGGCAAGGAAGCGCAGGAACGCGATTACGCACAGAAGCGCCGTGATTACGCCGCTGCCGGGGTTTCCGAGTATTGGATCGTTGACCCGCGGAGATCACAAATTACCGTGCTGCGCTTGGCCGGCGCCCACTACGTAGAGCACGGCGTTTTCAGGAAAGGCGCCAAGGCCACGTCGGTGCTGCTTCCGGGGTTTGCCGTGGACGTGGCTGCGGTTTTCACGGACGCAAAATAACTCCAGCGTACGCACTCAGTTCCCTGAAAGCACTAACCCGCATTTCTCACCGTAGCACGGGCGTCTCGCCCGTGCGCATGGGCGGGACGCCCATGCTACGCAGGTACGTACATTCGTGAATTAGCGCGCGCGCAACAATAACTTGAACATATTTTGTGCTCCGTAATTGCCGCAAAGCCGATAATGTATGTATGGTGGATGCCCAGCTTATTGCGCAGATTAAGCATAAATACGGTGCG
>JBEKKG010000266.1:0-8867 GCA_050010835.1 Planctomycetota bacterium | reverse complement strand
CGGGGGCGTTGCCCCCGGCTATTCTATTTCGCCCCTTCGGGGCAGCGCTCATTTCAACTGAACGGTTACCGGAATTTGAATACGCGGAGATCGGCGTCTGCCCAGAGCAAGCAGATCGCTTGTTCAGAGCGATCCCCAATGTCGGGTGGTGAACGGTGAGAGACTCAGCCGCTCCTCGTTCCCGTGCTCTTCTGGCAGGCGGGCAATCGTCGTGCATCAACACGAACCGCTTCAAGGAAAGTTGCATCGTATTCTGGGCTTATTCGCCGCCGCCAAGATCGCTCCATGCGCTGGGCAGCTATCTTATTGCTGAAAGCCCTGATCTCGGCCTCGATGCCACGCCACACGCGTACAGCCACCCAAATCTTCTGATCGCCTCTGTCATTCATGTACCTGTCCTCCCGTGCGAATCCGCTGGTGCCACCCGAACACGTTCCCGTACTCGAAGAACGTGCAGATTTCCCTAAGTCCGCTGGCCTTGAACGTGGGCCTCTCAAGTTGCCTTACAAAGAGCGCCCGACGGTCGTCATTGGAGACGATCCCAAACCGCAGAGCAAGGTTAGGAAGCATCAGGTGCACGTCATTGAAGCGAAGAAGTCCTGAGTAGATCGGTGTCGAGTGCTCCACCTCATAAAATGCGGCAGGCGTTCCGCCGCCTCGATCAATCCAGATTACATCAACCTCTGCGGCGATGTCCCTGACTGTCGTGAGGGCTGACGGGAGAGACGTGGCCGGGCGAAAAGCAGATGTCAGGTTCCAATCGAGTTTTGCCCTGTCATTCGGAGGTATCCAGATGTCGAAGCCCTTGCTGGTGCCTATCCCGCCCAAGAGTGTCTGGACCTGACTGTGGGAAAGGTCGGGAAGGGTCGCACCGGAGGGGCGGATTGCAGACTCCAGAAAGTCCCATCCCATGTAACTTTCAACGTTGAACCTGCCAGCGTTGGCCAGATAGAGTTCGGTTCCTCCGACTTGTTCAAATACCTGGGCCTTTATCTGGCCATCGCTCGCAGGAGTTAACCCTGCAAACACCTCCTCGAATTGCTGAATTGGAACAAACAAGGGTTCGCGTTGTCCATCCCAGAAGAAGCAGAGAACACCATGATGGCCTTCTAAGGCCTGAAGGTCAACCTTGCGCAAACCGAAGAACGTTCGGTTCCGAGGATGCCTCTTCGAGTAGCGAAAATACAGCCGGGCGGCGTCAGGTCCCACTTCATAGAGAGATTTTGACTTGTCCAGTTTTCGGGGTGGGCCGAACCGCTTAGCCACTTCTTGAAGGAAAGCAACCTTTATGGGATTGGGCATGGGCTTGCCCTCACTTGTCCACAATTGCGGGCTTTGTCTCAAACATTGCAACCACCTTAGTAGTGCCCAAGAACCAAGCCAGGAATACTAGCGCACGAAGCGCAGGGCGCAAATGAAACCAAGGCCCCTGGCCGTCAATCCTTTGCTCTTCGCTTTGCGGACCTAACAGCTTCGCCCTGCTAAGCGCCGGGTGGACCGGGCACGAACCGTGCGTTTGTAGATGGCGTGCGAATCTTGTGGCAAATCCCTTAGCCTTGGGAGTTGGCTCCAGACGGCACCCTTCTTTGCCCCCTCCTCAATCTCGTCGCAGTCTATAACAACGACCCTGTTCCGTCTGCTATTGGCGAATATCCCCTGAATCACGCCACCCCGGGCCACCACGATTGTGTCGGCCATGAAACACCTCCTTTGCATGCACGCCATTCTCTGCCAAGGGTCTGGTTCTGCAACTGCCAGCTCTACGTTGCCAGCCAATCCTGCGCCTTGGCCTTGACCAGATTCTCCAGCCAGCGTCCCGGCTCGCGCATGGCCGCCCCGGACGAGCCGGCGAACTGACTGAGCGACTCGATCCTGGCGAAGACGGCCAGCAGTTCGCTTTCCGCGCCGGGTTCGATCTGCCCGCCAATGGCCACACAAGGCACGCCGCGGCGCTTGGCGCGCGCCGCCACGCCGGCGGGGGCCTTGCCCATGAGCGTCTGGCGGTCAAGCCGGCCTTCGCCGGTGATGACCAGCGCCGTATCCGCAAGCAGGGCGTCGAAATCCAGCGCGTCCAAAACGAGTTCGATTCCCGGCTTCAGCGTGGCATTCAGGAAAGCCAGGCAACCCGCGCCCAGTCCGCCCGCGGCTCCGGCGCCAGGGATGTTGGCCACGTCCTTGCCCAGATCGCGTTCGATTACTTCGGCGTAATGCGCCAAAGCGGCGTCAAGGAGTTTCAGGTCGTCCGGCGTGCCGCCTTTCTGCGCGCCGAAGACGTGGCTTGCGCCTTCCGGTCCCGTGAGCGGGTTGCGCACGTCGCAGGCCACGGTCACGGGCACGTTCTTTAGGCGCGTATCCAGTTGCGAAACGTCAATATGCGCCAGCTTCAACAGTGCTGCGCCGCCCGGAGGCAAAGGCTTGCCCACGGCATCGAGGAAGCGCGCGCCAAGGGCCTCAGCCATGCCCGCGCCGCCGTCATTGGTGGCGCTGCCGCCCAGGCCCAGCAGGATTTCCACTGCGCCGCGCTGGTGCTCAAGGGCGGCGAGGATCTGGTCGCCGACGCCGAGCGACGTCGTGAGCTTGGGGTCGCGCTCGGCCGCAGGCACCAGATTCAGGCCGCTGGAGGCGGCCATTTCTATCACGGCCAGGGAACGGTGACCCTTTGCCACAGAGGACACAGAGGACACAGAGAAAGAATTGTGGATTTTGTCCCGACCTGTCGGGATTGGATTTTGGATAAGCCCAACTTCTGTTTCTCTCTGTGTGCTCTGTGTCCTCTGTGGCTGATCGTTAGTTGTAGTTCCGGCCTGCGGCAGAATGGCGAAGACGGCTGTGCGCGGCGTCAGCAGAGGCCCGCGGCACGGGGCGCCGACCTTCAGGGCGCCGGGTGCTTGTGAGGCGAGCGCATCCACGAGGCCCTCGCCCCCGTCGGCAAGGGCCAGCACCCGGGTCTTCAGCCCCAGGCCCAACAGGCCGCGGGCCACGGCCTCGCCGGCCGCTCTGGAGGTCAGAGTGCCTTTGAACGAGGCGCAGGCCGCAATGATCCCGCGGTCATTCATCGCCTTCTTGCTCCTTGGCATCGTCCGGTTTGCTCTCATCTTGCTTACTCTCGATCTGGAGCGCCGCTTTGCCCTGCTGGTTTCTTAGCAGGCGGTAGACGTCCCAGGCCCAGGCAGCAAATCCGCAGAGGTGGCCGATCAGGAGCGTGACCAGTAACGGCCAGGGCACGCTGAAACGAGGGATAATGCCGCCCCAGGGTGTCTCGCGGGTGCCGTCCCGATGCTCCGGGAACAGGATGTGCAGCAGCAGCAGTGCGATGGCGTTGCTCACCACGATGAAGGCCACCATGCGCAGCGGTCCGCCGGGTATCTCGGCGCGCCTGGCTTTGGTCCTGGTTTTGGGCTTGTCGCCGCCATTACCGCCTTTGGCCGCGGTGATGGCCGCCTGCTGGCGCTTGCGCCTGGCAGCGTGCGACTTCATGCGGTCGGCCACCCCGCCGTCCCCGGCCTTCTCGCGTGGGGGGCTTTCCGGCTGTTGACTCTCGTGCCAACTGATCAGTGCTGCAGCGCGCTCCGCTTCTCCCGGTTCTTCCTGTTTCTTCTCCTCCGGCGCCGCCGCCTTCAGGTTGTCAGGCCTCTCCCCTTGCGGGAGGGGGGCAGCTTCCAACTTCTCTTCTTTCCGCTCTGTTTGGCCTTTGTGCTCTTCTGCATTGTCTTTGGAGCTCTCATAAGGCGCGATGACACCGCTTCCAAGGTAGCGATATTCCTTCTGGCACCAGGGACAGGCGAGCAGCGCCCCCACCTTGCGGCCGGAGGTATCGAAAACCACCTGGCCGCAGGAACAGGAAGCAGATTCGTGAGGTGCAGCGGACATAACGGCTTTTTACCACAGAGACACAGAGACACAGAGAAAAGATTTTGGATTTTGGATTGAGCAACACACGCGGGGCGGCAAAGAAGCCGTGTTTCGACGATTCAAAATCCAAAACCCAAAACCCAAAACTCCTACTCCGTGTTCTCTGTGTCCTCTGTGGCAAGAAGTTAGGCGGGTTTTTGCTCAGAGTTGGCTTCGGCTTCTCTCCGGCGCTCCAGCTCGCGCATGTCCAGCAGGAAGCGGATGCGCAACACCGCCAGAACAGAACAGGCCACGGCCAGCACCACACAAATGAGGGGACAGGACAGAGTCTTCTGCAGGTCCTCAGTTAGCGGATTGCCACGGAGTAGTTGCCGAAGCTCCGCCAGATACGCGATGGGGCTGACAAGAATGCTGTAATCCCATGTATACGCCAGCAACGCCACCACGCACTGCGGCAGGCTAAGTGCGAGCGCCAAGGCAAAGAGACCGGCGCCCAGCCCGCGGCGCTCGATGTAAAGCAGCAGGCTGAGCAGCACACTGGCCATGGCAATAGATGTGCAGGCAATCATGACCGTGACAGCCAGGGCCGCCAGCCATCCCACAGCCCTGTATCCAACATCCAAGTAGATTGTCAGGACCGCGGCTTCCAGCACATAAGCCGCGGCCAGGCCGCAGACCAGGCGCATGGGCGGCGAGTCCTGAAGGACACCGGTCTTTTCAAAGAAGATGCGCCAATGCTCATTCTTGGCCCCGCGAAAAAGGCGGCCGCGGAGCAGGTCGCCTGAGGGAAACAGACCGAAGGGCAGCAAGACCAAGGCGAGGGCGTTCGCGGCGTGGAAGGCCACGAGACCCGCGTGCGGATCCAGGTGAAAGAGGTCCCAGCAGCCCAATAAGATCACCGCCTGGAAGACCGCAAAAGCAAGGACCGCATGCCTGGGTGCAAGGAAAGAAAGCTCCGGGTCCAGGATGCGCCGCACGATGATCGGGTACACGAAGGCCAGGGACAGCAGGTGCAGGAATAAAAAGCCCCAGATCGCCGGCACGCTGCAACCCAGGAAACTGACGGTGGAGGCACGCAGGCTTCCGGGGGTGCTGGTCTCGCTCAACCGCGCCAGCATGGTGACGGGGCTGGCGGTGGCCGCAAGATCCAGTGTCGCGGACCCTGCGCTCGCGAAGCTCAAGGCCATCAGCAGGCCGCTGCCGGAGAACATGACGAGGATGAACAGGACCAGGACGCCGGAAGCCTGCGAGGTCTTCTCGAACAGGCTGGAGAACAGCAGCCCGCCGGCGCTGACGGTCAGCCCGAAAACGAAGATGATCAGTTGCGATTCGACAAAGGCGCCGGCCGTTATCGCCTGGCCCATGACCGGCACACAGGCAAAGGGCAAGGCGCAGAGCGCCAACCACCAGGCCTGGCAAGGCCCGCCCAGCAGTTTCCCTAGCGCCACGCGGCCGGGGCCCATCGCCACCAATCGCTGGAAGTCGTAGGTGCGTTTCTCGCGTTCCACGGTAATGACTTGCACCGCTTGCGACAGCCCGAAGAAGGTCACGATGCCCAGTTGGATGCCCGTTACCGTGAAGAAGTAGTGGCGGAGCATCTGCTCGGCCGTGGTCCTGCCGTAACCGTTTGTCAAGTCATAGTACATGCCTAAGAGGATCACTCCGAAGATCAGCACCGCCAGCACGGCCAGCAAGAACGCGCTCTTGAGGCGCAGCTTGGAGCGCAGGAGCCGGACGAATTCCGGGTTGCGGAAAAAAACGTTGAGCACGCTCAATTGGTCGCTCCCGTGGAGAGCCGCATGAAGAGGTCCTCCAGATTCTCCGCCTTTGGAAAAAAGGCCACTACGGGGACGCCGGCTTCGACCAGTTTTTTGTGCAGGGCCGGCAGGTCCTCGCGCTTGCCGGTGAAGCCCATTTCGAGTTTGTCGTTCTGCCTGGCGATATTGACCACCTGCGGCACGCTTTGCAGCACCTCGACCGCCTGCTCCTGCGGGCCCAGCACTTCCAGAACCAGCCGCCATTGCTTGCGGGTCTGCGCCAGAATCGTCTCAATCGAGCCGGCGGCGATGAGGCGTCCCAGTTCCATAATGCCGACCGTGTCGCACATGTCGGACAGCTCAGTCAGGATGTGCGAACTGACTACTACCGTCGCGCCTTTGTCACGCAAGGTCTTGAGCAGATCGCGCAAGGCAATGCGCGCCATCGGGTCCAAACCGTTGGCCGGTTCATCGAGCAACACCACCTTAGGCTGGTAGACCAGCATGCGGGCGATGCCCAGGCGCTGGCGCATGCCGCGGGAAAGCTGGCCCACCAGGTCCTCGCGCTTGTGGTTCAACTGCACGAGGTAGAGGAGGCTTTCAAGGTCCTCAGGCCCGGCATCCAGGCCATAGGCGCCGCAAAAGTAGTCCAGGTACTCCCACACTTTCAGGTCGTCATACAGTCCGAAGTCGTCAGAGAGATACCCGATGCGCCGGCGCGCGGCCAGCGGGTTGGCGACCACGTCAATGCCGTCAATGGCAATCCTGCCGTCCGTGGGGCGCAAGAGCGTGGCGAGCATCCGCAACGTGGTCGTTTTCCCCGCGCCGTTAGGCCCGATGAACCCGAAGATGGTGTTGCGGGGCACGTGCAGGCTGACGTGGCGGACGGCTGTCAAACGCCCATATTTCCGCGTCAGGTCTTGAGTGAAAATCATGGCCAGGCCTTCCCGTGAGGACGATGCCACTGGCTGTTACGCCCTGAGTGGAGCAACGGGGCATGGTACATGGCCTGCCGCGCCACGCAAGGTGAGGTTGGCTTTAGGTTTCACGCTGGGTGCATAACCGGACTTGTGCCACGGATATGCCGCCGCAACGCGGCGGCTTATCCATGCTACCCGCGGCTCGCACGGATGAGGCCGCGCCAAACAGCCGGCGCGGCCACATCCGTGGCACAAGTCCGGTGATGCACCCTTTCGCGTTTGGCTTTCCAGGCTTTGCGTTGCGCGTTTGCAGCCTTGGTACTACAACGACCTCTTGCCACAGAGGCCCCAGAGGACACAGAGATGAAGATCACAGATGTGAAGCCCATGATGATGACCTACGGCCCGCGCGGCATGTTCCTGGTGAAAATCGAGACGGACGCGGGGCTGTGCGGCTGGGGCGAGGGCGGGATCAGCGGGCGCGAGCTGGGCATGGCCGCCCTCGTGGAATCGTTCAAGCCGCAGCTCATCGGCCAGGATCCGCGCCGCATTGACCGCCTCTGGCAGGTGCTCTTCCGCGGCGGCTTCTTTGAATCCGGGACGGTGATGTCGGGGGCCATCAGCGCGGTGGACATCGCGCTGTGGGACCTGCTCGGCAAGCACTTGAAGACGCCGTGCTGGCAGCTTCTCGGCGGGCGCAGCCGCGACAGGGTCGAGTGCTACACGCACACCGGATTGAGCACAGTCAGGGAGCGCGCCGCCGAGGGCTGGCGCTATTTGCGGCTGGGCGCGGAAGCCGCGGCCGGGAAGCCCAATGAGTTCGATCCCGACCTCGCCGTCCGGGATGTGATCCAAACCATGACCAAGGCGCGCGAGGCGGTTGGCGAGGGGGTGAAGCTGTGCATTGACTTCCATCAACGCTTCAGCCCGGCCCAGGCCGCGCAGGCCTGCAACGGCATCGCGGGGATGAGGCCCTTCTTTGTCGAGGACCCCTTGCGCAGTGTCAGCCCGAAGAGCTACGTGGCGTTCCGGCAGCGCACCAGCGTGCCGCTGGCCGTGGGCGAGGCCTGCAGCAGCAAATGGGAGTTCCAGGAACTGATCGAGGAGGACGCGATTGACTACGTGCGCATTGATGTCTGCAACGTGGGCGGACTCACCGAGGCGCGCAAGGTCGCGGCCATGGCGGAGACGCACTACATGGACGCCATCCCCCATTGTCCCATCGGCCCTGTGTGCTGCGCCGCGTCAGTACATCTGGCCCTGGCCATTCCGAACTTCGCTGTGCTGGAATACGTTTTCGGCCAGGACAAAGCGCCCGGTGTTTTCACCAGCGCGCTCAAGTTCAACGGCACGTTCTTTGAGGTGCCCGACGCTCCGGGGTTGGGCCTGGAGGTGGACGAGTCGAAGCTGGCTGAATACCCCTGGAAGCCGTGGCTGCCGCCGCTGTGGCAGCGGCCGGACGGAGCCTTCACGAACTGGTGATTTCTTAACCGTCCAGTCCGAGCCGCCTCCGTCAGGGAGCGGTCCCATTACTCCCATAACTCCTATTATTCCCATAGCATGTAACGAAACGCTCCCCATGACCGCTTGCTAACGCGCGCGGTTCGGAGACTGAACGGTTGCCTGAATTTCAATTGACCCACAAGCAGCACCGATTACGCATAATGGCTCGCCGCGCTCAAGCGCGGGGTGTTTTCTGTGCAGGTTGCAATGTGAAGGAGGGACGGAGTGAGGGACCGGGCAACTATGAATGGCCGCAGGACTGCATGGGCGGCCGCGCTGTTTTTGGCCGCGGCTGCGGCGCAGTGCGGAGAAGAATACCAGATTCCGTGGGACAGGCTGAAAGATGCGGCGCAACGCTACCTGGCCGCCTGCGTCAGTTCCAAGGCCCAAGCCAAGATGGCCAAGAAGTTCAAGGAAAGAACTCAGCAGCGCGTGCAAGACACGGGCTGGAGCGAGGACACCGCCATGCGCACCATCATGCTCGACTGGGCCGCTGCCAATCGGGGGAAGCTGGAGCGCAAAGAAAACGAGGCCGTGGCCCAAGCCTGCTTCTACCTTGTGGTCTTCCTGGACAAGGGTTACCTCTTCCCCGGCCAGATGCGCGCCGCGCTGACGCCGAACGTGGTGGACGACATACTTGAGTTTCTCGAAAAGGAGATCAAAGCCGGGGAGCACCATCTGTAGTTCAGAGGGGGCTCAGGGCAGGCCGGGATACAAGGGGGCAGGAAGTGGGGGTGTGGCAACTATGAATTTCAGTCTCAGGACCGCATGGGCTGCCGCGCTGTTTCTGGCCGCGGCCGGGGCGCAGTGCGGAGAAGAGTACCAGATTCCGTGG
>JBEKKG010000265.1:0-8883 GCA_050010835.1 Planctomycetota bacterium | reverse complement strand
GACGCAGCCCAACGTCCGCGCGGTGTTCGTGCCCTTCCCGGCAGGCACGGTCATGAGCATTTCCGCGCCGAAGGTCGCGCCCGGCTGGAGTTCGCGGATGCGGACCACACGGTCAATGGTGGGATGCAGCGCCAGCGTCAGGACGCGCATAGAATCTCCTGGTAACCCTTCATCTCTCTCCCCTGCGGGGAGAGGGTGGCGCTTTAGCGCCGGGTGAGGGGGCCACACCACGCTCATCTTCGCCCCCTCACCCCGCGTTCGCTTCGCTCACGTCGGCCCTCTCCCCACGGGGGAGAGGGTGAACGGATACGATCTCCTGGTACAAGCGGGCGTATTCCGCGGCCATGCGCTCAACCGAGAACCTGCGCTGCGCTTCGGCGCTGGCGGCCACGCCCAGCTCGGCGGCGCGGGGAGGATCCTGCAACAGGTTCAGCATGGCCTCGGCCAAGTCTGCGTGCCGGCCTTTTGGAAAAACCAGGCCCGTCTGCCCGTGAGTGACGAGCTCCGGCAGACTGTCCGCGTCACTTACAATCACAGGCCGCGCACAGGCCATCGCCTCAGCCACGGCCAGGCCGAAACCTTCCCAGGCCGAAGACTGCACGTACAGGCTCGCCCCTTGCAGCCAAGCCGCCACATCCGCAACAAAACCGCTGAACTCCACGTTGCGCAGTTCCAGCTTCTCGCAAAGAGCACGCAACCGCGCCGCTTCCGAGCCAACGCCTGCGATGGCCAGCCGCGCCGCGGGCAGGCGCGCATTCACAATCCGCCAGGCGCGCAAGAGCGTGGGAAAATCCTTCTGCCGGTCCAGGCGGCCAATGGAAACGACGAGCGGCGCTGTAACGCAATCCTCCGGATTGCGGGGCGACCCTGTAGCACAATCCTCTGGATTGTGCCGCAACCCGGAGGGTTGCGCTACAAAGCGCCTGAGGTCAATACCGTTCTCAATCACACGGAAGAACCCGGCGGGCAAGCGGGTGCGCTCCTGCTGAAAACGCGCCACGGCGCGGGAGACGCAGACCTCCACACGGGCATAACGCGCGGTCAGGCGGTCCAACGCGAATTGCCAGGGACGCCAACGCCGCTCAACCACGTGGACAGTGCTGAGCATGTGCAGGCCGTTGCGCTCCTCTTTGCTCAAGCACGCATAAGCCAGACGCGCGGCTAGATTGGCATGAAAAAGATGCGCGTGGACAATGAGCGGCCTGCGTGGCGGAATGAGTTTGGCCAAGGCCCAAGCGCAGGCCAGCGTCCTGCGGCGCGAAAGGCGCAGCCCCTGGACGGAAATCCCCTCCGCCGCCAATTCGATTCCGATTGGCGCGCGTTCGTCTTCGAGACAGAGCACTGAGGAGCGAAAGCCGTGGGCGGGCAGGCGGCGCGCAAGTTCTGCAACAACGCGTTCGGCCCCGGCGCGTTCCAGTAGGGGCAAGACGTAGAGCACTTCAGAGGTCGCACTCACGGCCCGCATTGTATACCGTGCGCGGTGTCCAGTGTAGCGCAGGCTTCCGGGGACATGACCCGATTTCCGGCTGTTTGGAAATCGGGATCGTGTCCCCGGAATCCGCCGGCCACATCCGTGGCACAAGCCGATGAACAATCCGCCCGCACTGTTCGCAGGCAAGACGCCTGCGCTACACTCAGCCAAATCCTAAATCCATGCCTTGCCAGAATGTGGTTTGGGGGTATTGTTGTGGTTGCATCGGATCGCCAGAGTTGGCGGCTCGCCGGGGAAGCCGGGCGTGTACTATCGTACCCCGGGTTGCAATTGGCGTGACTTATTTCGGCGGATGGTGGTAAAGCTAGGTTGTCGTGTCACTGAGGCGGGGGGAACGCTGAATGACAGTTGAATATGGGAAGCGAGTGGGTTCTTGGCCGCTCGCTAACGGTTCTTGGTGCTTGGCCATCGGCTCTTGCCTCTTGGCTGTCGGCTTCGCGGCAAGCGCAGCCGAGGATGCCACAGCGCCTGCCGTGATCAAAGAGGGCGAAGCGCCCCCGCCGGCGCCGGGTCCGGAAAGGCCCAAGTTGCGCCGTTGGCTGGATGAGCCGGGAGCAAAGGCGGCTGGCGAGGCTCCGGCGGCCGCACTGCCCACCCCTGCGGATGAGGCCGAAGCCGAGGCGCTGAAGGCCACACGGGCGGAGGTGGCGGCCAAACTGGTGAAATGCAAGGAAGCCTTCAAACTGGCCGACTACCAGAGGGTGATCAACATTGCACGCGAAATCCTCAAGGTTGAGGAGCGCAACATCGTGGCGGCCGAATGGATGCGCAAGGCCGTGGGCAAAATGCTCGACGCCGATGAAGTGGTCACCAATGCCGCCAGCGAGCGGCGCGACAGGGAAGCCATCATAGAAGCCACCCAGCATGCCGTGCGGCCACCCCAGCGGATGAAAGAGGTGCGGCCGCATTGGCCCCGCCGCGGCGAAGATCCGGAGACGCCCAAGTACCGGAAGATGGCCGAGAAGATGGAACAGCCCGTGACCGTGGATTTCATGAAAGCCGACTTGGAATGGGTGCTCAACACGCTCTTCATCCTCACCGGCGTGAACATCATCGCCGACCAGGCGGCGCTAGAGGGCAAGAGCCTGACGCTGCACGTCGAGGAAGTGCCGCTAAAGGAAGTCCTGAACTTCATCGTCCGGAACAACGATGGCATCCAGTTCTCACTCACTGAGGATGCGGTGTGGGTGACAGCCAGCGAGGCCGCCGACCTGAAGAAGATCATGTATCCGCGTATCTACCCGGTCCATTGCGGGCTGGTCAGCACCGCGGAGGGAGGAGCTGGCGGGGGCGGGGGCGGGGGTAGCGGCCGTAGCGGCCGTGGCGGAGGAGGCGGCGGCGGGGGCGGCGCTCAGGGCGGCAGAGGCGGCGCTCAGGGGCGCAAAGGCGCGGGTGGACAACAGGAAAAAACCTTCCTGGAAACGATATTGAAGTGGCTCAAGGACGCCAAAGACCTCCAGTCCTTCCCGGACGGTTCCGACTACATGCTGGACTACCAGTCCAATCAGTTGGTCGTTTTCACCACCGCCTCGGGCCACGACTACATAACGAAGTTCCTGGACGCTTTCGACCAGCCGCCCATCCAGGTCCTGATCAAATCGCGGTTCCTGAATATCAAGTTCAATGACGAGAAGGAACTCGGAGTGAACATTGACGAAATCAAAACCAACGGGTCTACCATCAGTAGTGCGGCGACGAGCAACACAACCGGCACCACAGGCACCACCACCGGCACCACAGGCACCACCACCGGCACCACAGGCACCACCACCGGGACCACAGGAACCACAACCGGAGTCGCAACCGCCGGCTTACCCGCGGCGATTGCGGGTCTGGCCCGCCAAACGGTGACCAATGCCACAGGCATCAATCCGTTCCATGCTTTCGATTTCACCAGTGGAACAGGATCAATCGGCATCCCAGGCACGCTGAGCAACGGCGAGACCTTCACCTTGGTGGGCAACCGCACAAACCCGCAGTTCCAGATGACGATCGCCGCGCTCCTGGCCAACCAATCAACGAAGATCCTCTCCGAACCGCAGGTCCTGGCCGTAAACAACAAACCGGCCACAATAGACATTACCACGCATTTCTCGTACATCACCAATCTGCAACCGGTCGTCACGTACACTCCCCCCACGGTCACTACCGGGGCCATCCCCAGTGTGCCAAGTTATATCCCACAGTTCGACGATGAAGTCATCGGGTTCACGCTTACAGTAACGCCCTCAGTCGGCCGCGACCTGAAGACTATCAACATGCACCTGGTGCCTGTT
The DNA here is from genome assembly GCA_050010835.1 of Planctomycetota bacterium. Lineage (GTDB taxonomy): Bacteria > Planctomycetota > SZUA-567 > H5-PLA8 > H5-PLA8 > JAPLOD01. Next base: position 5,115 of record JBEKKG010000265.1, on the reverse strand, counting down.
TTTGATTCCCTGTCGCAGGGGCAACAGATCTCGCAGTTCCAGAACTTCAGCGCCTCGGTGGCGTCCCAGACTGCCAGCGGGCAAACGCCGACTATCCAGCGGCCGACAATTGACCAGACCAGCCTGGAGACAGACGTGGTCGTGGAAGACAACGGCTATGTGATTATCGGCGGGCTGATCCGCCTCGATACGATGACGCAAGAACGCAAAGTGCCGGGACTGAGCCGCATCCCGTACCTGGGAGAGCTGTTCAAGTCGAAGCATGTAGACCACCAGAAGAGCAACATGATGATCATCGTTGAGGCACAGATCATCACTACCGGCGGGCGCACCTACTTCAAGGACAACGCGCCGGATGACGCCGAGCCGCGCGAAGGCGGCACCAACCGCTCGCCCGGCCAAACTTCGCAGCTTGACCGCCCCGAGAGCATCACTTCGGCGCTGGGACTGGCGTACCATGAGCCGCAAGCTCCGTCCGCTTCGCCAAGAACGGCCCGGGCAGGCAAAACCTCTGCCGCCGCCGCGCCAGAAAACCAGGCCGACAATCCGGCAGGCCAGCCGGAACGGCCAGCGCCGCCTGTGCCAAAGACGAAGACGCCCGTGCCACAAGAGGTAGCCGAGGCCGCGGATGCCGGACACGGGCAAGATGCCCGTGCTGCAAAAGGGGACAGGCAGGATGCCCGTCCTGCGCTGAGCCCGCGGGAACGGATGGAACGGCTGGCTCGCGCCAGCCGCGCCAGCGTGCTGCCCGTGCCGGTTACAGCCCCCGGCTGGGCGGTGCCAGAAGAGGAAGGCGGCGACGGGGGCGCGGACGCGCCGGCCGAGGTCGTGACGCCACCGAAGGAATAGGGTTAAACGCCCTTGGGGCGTTTAACCCCCTTCGTTCCGTCCCCGCCGGGAAGCCCCTGCTTCCATATGGCAGAAGGTTTCGGGCCTGCGGAAACCATACTTTTCACGCCAGAACCGTATTGTAGATATAGGGGCGTCCATTGTGGAGCCTGAAGCGTGAAGAAGTCGTGGATCGGCGGTCCTAATCGTCAGGCAACTCCTGGATTAGGACCTCGCCGAAGCCCTGCAAGCCGCGCGTTCAAATGGTGCGTCAGTTGAAGCCAGTTCGTTGGCAAAGCTTTTCTGACTTTACGCAAAGGGTCTGCAAACTCTGTGCAGAAAGTGAGCAATCACGCGACAAAACGTTTCAAGAGTTGAGTGCCTTCCGTACTGGTGTATCTCTCATAACATCTTGGCTATAGGGCACTTGCAGCAATCCGATATGCTCGATACCAAGGAAGAAGGGTGCTTGCCCTACAACCGCACCGGCCAAATGAGCGCGGTCAAGGCACTACGCTGCGGTTGCATCGCTCCCATTCCTCCCATGAGTCACATAGCGTCCCCCAGAGCGCTTCCTGTGTCCGCTTGCTCACGCGCGCGGCTCGGAGACTGGACAGTTACAAATAATCCAGTAACTTTGGTGGCGGCGAAGCGGTTAGTGAAACAAGGCGCGTGCAACACAGCGTCGTAGAACTAACTGGGAGTGCCAATGCCTACAGCCGTAGGGATAGATATAGGTTCGGAAGCCATCAAAGGCATTGTCTTGAACGTCAGCAGAAAGGGGCTGGCGGAAGTGGTCGCCGCAGGCACTCTGCCGCTGGGCGAATTGGGCCACATGGAGGACAGCCAGGACAAGGCCTTGGCCCTGGGAGTGAAACTGAAGCAACTGGTCCGGGATGCGGGTCTGCGCGGACGCTATCGCAGGCTGGGCGCATCCGGCAAAGCCACCTCCATCCGCTATGTGCAGGTGCCTCCGGTGCCCCCCTGGCGTCTGGACATGCTCGTGAAATACGAGGTCGAGGAGAAATCCGGAGACAAAGATAAGAACACTTTCGACTTTCAGATTCTGGACGTGCCCGAAGCCGGCGGCCAGTACACCATCATGATCGGGACGTTGAAGGAAGCCGCCGCCATCGAGCTGCTCGCTCTGGGCCGCGCCGCGGGACTGGGTGAGGCGGAGATTGACCTGGAAGCGCAAGCCCTCTACAACGCTTACTACCATGGCCACGGCTTCGACAACGACAAGACCGTCCTGGTCGCGGACATAGGCGCGGACGACGTGACGGTCCTGCTCTGCCACAACGGCGGACTGTATTTTGCGAGGACCGTGCCTGGCGCCGGCCGCCGCTTTACGCAAGTTCTCGCCGAGGAACTGAAGATCGAGCTCGCAGAGGCCGAAACGGTCAAGACGAACCAGGCCGAGATCTCCTTCGACATGGCTGCGCAGGCAGGCCGCTCCGGCCGTTATGCTACGCGCACCGGCGTGACCGGGGTGGTCCCGCGTGCCAGCGGCACCGCAACCATACAGCGCGGCAGCGCGCCACAGACTGCCAAGCTGGGGCTGCGCACCGCGCCTCCGGCAGGCGGCACCAGGAGCATTCCCGCTGCATCCGCCTCGGCTCCGGCACAGGAAAATCAGGAGGCCGCAGCCAAGGCGGGGACCAGTCCCAGCGCCCCAAATCCGCAGGCCGCGGATGATCCGGGGGCGGGTTTGCCTGAAGTTGTACCCAATATGCCGGAAGAGACATCGCGAACCGGAGAGTCGAAAGCAGACGATGTTGCGGGCGCCGCTGCCAAGGCGGGGGCCAGTCCTTGCGCCCCAAAGCCTCCGGCCGCTCACGATTCTGACGAAGCCCCGCCGACGGTCTTCGCGAAGACGCCGCTGGAACTGCTGCAGGCCAGCCAGGCGTCCGCCGCGGCAGCCGCTTCCTCCGCACCGATAGCACAGGACGATGCGAGTGCCGCCGCAAAGACGGAAACAGGTTCCAGCGGCCCCAAGCCGCCAGCCGCCGGGGATCCGGGTCTGCCTCAGCCCAACTACGTGTTCAAAATGCCGAACGGGTCGGCGCAAAATGGAGAAGCGCCGGCGCCGGGGGTCAATGGTCCGTCTGCCGGCGCTGCCGTTCCCAGGCCGGACTCGGCGGCAGCATCCAAAGTTGTGCCAGTCCCGGACACGCCGGAGGAAAGGCGCAAGCGGCAGATGTCCAACGTGCTGCTGCGCGAGGCCGCGGCGCTGTGCGCCACGCTGGAAAACGCGGTTTTGGTCTGCAAACAGCAGACTAAGATGCGCGAGATCAAGGTTGACCGCCTGTATGTGACCGGGGGTGGCAGCCGGCTGAAAGGGCTGGGAGAGTTCATCAGCCGGCGCATGCGCGTGGAAGTGATGCCGCTGGAGCCTTTCCGGCAGATTTCCCTGGACCGGCTGGCGCCTGAGCAGGCCGCCGCGCTGCGGTCGGAGCAACACACGCTGGCGGTGGCCACGGGGCTGGCGCTGGGCTCTTTGCAGAAGAACACGCTTTCTTTTCTGCTGTGGCCGGAGGCGGTCAAGCAACGCAAGGCCTTCTGGTCGCGTGGCGCGTACCTTTACTACGCTGCCGCGCTGGCAGTCATCGGCCTGGCGGTTTTCCTCTTCACGCCTTACCGGAACACCCAGGCACTGGTCCAGAATTTCACGGTCGCCGAGGAGGCCTACAACGACGCCGACGTCAAGTACAGAGAGCTGAAGAAGATGCAGGCGGATTACGACGAGAAACACCTGCAACTCAAGCAGATTGCCGATAACACGCTCTCCGGGCATTATTTCCTCAAGCTGCTGGCGGAACTGAAGAACAAGTACATCATCAGTGACGACATTTACCTCACGCAGATATCCACCAGCATCCCTCAGCAGGTGATTAGGGCCGCAGAAGGCGAAGGCGGGGAGGGGGGGCCAGGTGTAACTCCTCCGCCTGCGCCGGGCACGCCGCGGTCCGCGGCGAGGGCCGCCGGTACGGACCCCAATGCCACCGCTGACACCTTCCAAACGCAACGCGTCGTGTACCTGCGGGGGTTTGCACGCAGCAAAAAAAAGGATCAAGGCGATGACCGCATCCTGAGGATCATGGAGTTCTATAAGCGCCTGGCGCCCCATCTTGAAAGCCCTGACGATCCCAGCAATCTCTTCAAGGACATGCGGCCGATCTGGATCAGCCCGGACGATCTGAAGGTGGTTCGCGAGGACCCAGACGACCCGAAGAAAAACGAAGACTGGTTCCTGACCGAGTTCATTCTCGAAGCCTATAGCGAGGGCACGCGGGAGAGGACGGACAAGAAGCCGCCTGCGAAGACCGCGAGCACAATTCCGGTTGCGCCCGCGGCGGGAACTGGGGCGCCAGTGGTGGCGCCGCTGCTCCCTGCGGCAGTGGCGCCCCTTCAGCCCGCCGCCCAGCCGCAGGCCGCGCCCGCAGCAGCCCCAGCCGCGCCCGCAGCAGCCCCGGCCGTGCCGGAAGACGCGGGGAATAAACCAAAAAAGAAGAAGTACACTCAACCTTCGGACCAACCGCAGCCCGTGCAGCCGGGGGCGGCTGGCGCGCCTGCTACGCCGGCGCCCGCTGTGCCCGCGACGAAGGCGCCTGTCGCGCCTGTCCAAGTTGCTCCTGAGAAGCCGGCGCCTGTCGCGCCGGCCAAAGCCGCCCCAGTGACGCCGGCGCCCGTTGCGCCGGCCCCAAAAGCGCCGCCTCCAGAGGCAAAGTAGTGGGGGAACCCTGGCAAGGACGTTCTGGGCGTAGAAGAGTTGGGATTTGCGGGCGGGACGCCCGCGGTACGGTGCTAAAGCATGGCCCTTGATGACACGGATAAACGGCTGATGAAAGGCCTGATTTGGCTGGCAGTCTTCGGCCTTCTGGCCTACGTTTTTCCAGGCTTCTGGTTCCTGCCTGGCGGCTATAGGGTGCAGGCGGATGGCGAAACTAAAGCCAAGGGCGACCTGACACATACCGGTGAGAAGTTTCGGAAATTCTACAAGCCCATCAGCAAGGCGAACTTTGGCGAGTACACAGAGGATTCTGTTCCCGATCCCCCGGGTTCGCCCATGACCCAACTGAAGGATCAATTCTCCAAGAGCAGCACCGAGATGCAGCAGTTGATAATTCAGAAAGAGAACTGGAGCCGCATGACCTTCCCCGAGTGGACGAAAGTGCCGGAAGCGAACCAGCGCGACCCAGGCGTGTACTTCGCCTATATGCTTGAGAAAAAGAAGAACATGCTGGCCAGCGACTGGTACGCAGCGAAGGTCGAATGCCTCGATCC
>JBEKKG010000264.1:0-8904 GCA_050010835.1 Planctomycetota bacterium | reverse complement strand
GTGAAGAACGACGACCCGGAGATGTTCATCTTCCCAAGGTTGACGTTGTTGTGCCCGAAGACGGTAACCTGGCCTCCATCGGGTGTAGTGATCCGAATATCAGCCTGGCCCACATATAAGGCACCAACCTTGTAATAGGTCCCGAAGTCGGGCGCGAGGACCTTGACGTTCTGGTCCTGGCCGCGCACCGAGACGCAGACCTTGCCGTCCGGCGCGAGCGCCACGCTGTACGCGCCCGGCAGTTCCGGCGCGTTGAACGCCGGGACCGCGCCGGCCTTCCCTATCCCCGCGACGCGCAGCACCTTATTGTCGCCCGAGACCACGATCAGGTTCCCGTCGCGCTCAACGGCCGCCGCGCGCGGCGCTGCGACGGCAACTTCGCCGTCGGGTTCGCCGGTCGTGGCGTTCAGGCGCACGATCTTGTTTTCGCGCGCCAGGCAGACGTACAATGCGCCTTCGTGCAGACCAATGTGGCTCAGGTTGAGCGCCAAGTCCTTCGCTGCGCGGAAGCCGGGCTGCTCAGTCACTTTCAGGTCGAGCACCTGGTACTCTTTGCCTTCCCTGTCCTTGGCCGTCTTCTGCCACGGCGCGTACTTGCCCGTGGCGATCTCCGCGCGCCAGACTGTGCAGTCCTTGTCCTCGTTCGCGATCCAGACGATCTTCCCATCCGTGGCCAGCGAAATGTGCCCGCCGCCGAAGGCTGTGCGGTTGGCCAGGCCCCACAGGCGCTGGCCGTTCGCGTCGCAGCCGATGAGGTGCTTGCCCGCTTCGCCCATCGGGCACCCCAGCGCCACGAAATCCCCGGCTGAGGCGACCGCCTGCGGCGCGGTGTGATCGCCGTAAAACGCGCCGCGGCCGTCGGGCGTATCCCAGGAGGGGTTGCCGGGCGAGTTGTACGACATGATCCAGTTCACTCGAATGCCCTTGTGATAGAGCAGCTTGTAGGTGTAGGCGCCGGGTTGGGCCGGTTTGCCGTTGTCGTCCAGGCCGTCCCATTTCTCCACGTTCTTGCCGGCCTGGCGCGGCAAAGCGGCGATCAGGTTCCGGACACGCTTGCCTGCGGGGTCATCAATCGCAAGCGTGACGCGGGCGTCCTGGGGCAGCTCGTACCCGATCTCCACCGGGCCGCGCGGGGCCTCGGTTTCGAGGGCCTTCTGCCATGCGGGCGGCGGCAGATTCAGCTTGCCCTTGGCTTCGAGGAAGACCGGACCCCAGGCGGTGTGCGCCGTCCAGAAGAACTCGCGGCTCGTGGCACTCTCAGCGAGATTGTCGGCATAGCGGTGCACGGGCCAGTCGCCTTCGCCCCACAGCAACTCGATGCCGCAGGCGATCCTGTCGCCGGCGGCGAATTTCTTGGCGCTGGTAATGAGCGCCCACGGCAGCTTCATCTCCTGGACGTAGCCGCGGCCATCGCCATCCTTGAGGAACGCCATCTCGGCGCCCTCGCTCAATTTCCAGCCCGCGGTGCGCAGGAGCAGCTTGTCGCCGCCGCCGAACGGATCGTTGAGGCTCTTGCCGTAGTCAATGTGGATTGCCGGTTCCATCGTGGCGGCGTAACACCAGGCCGTGACATGGGAGATGCGGTCGGTCTTGAAGCGCAGTTGCACGCAATCCCCGGCCCAGCCCTTGTTCGCCTGATACCGCGGGTCGTGGCTGTTCCCGATAGGCGTGGGGTCCTTCCAGTGGATGGAGACATACAGGTTGTCCGCGTCGTACATCATGGCAATCTGGCCGGAGTAAATGTCCTTGAGCGATTCGATGTCGTAACACTGGAGCACCTGGCCCGAGAGGTCCCAGTCGTCGAGTTTACCGTCAATGACGACCGGCCCCGGCGCGGGCACGGCATGGATGCCGTGGGTGTCGGTCTGCACGGCCCGGAGAGTGCCGGCAGCGAGCAGGCACAGCAGAACGAGTGGCAACACTAACCTGGGACTTCCCGTTTGGTTCATCTTCACAATCCTCTCTTCTTCGTTTTGGCCAAGTACGCAGTGCCATTGTACGCGCACCAATAGGCTTTTCCAGAATCCTTTCTCTGTGTCCTCTGTGCCTGCCGTCCCCCGAATTGCCCCTTGCGTTCAAGGCGAGCCCAACGGAGAATGCAGACGGGCCGGGAGGGAAGGCACATGGCTGTCAATCCAAGTGACGACGACAAGCCACTGGTCTACCTGGCGCGTCTGTCGGCGGCTGAGAAGGAGGGCTTGTATGCGGTAGCGGATGCCTTCCCGGCACTGCACATTCGCAAGGAGTTCCACGACACCATCCCGGACGTGGTAGTTGACCGGCTGATAATGGCGACGGACTTCTTGAAAGCCGCGCAGCAGCTTGTGAAAAACGCTGCAAGCGACGCGGATTACCGGGGGGCGGTGAACCGGGGGTACTACTCTATCCACCATGCGATCCGGGCGATGATGCTCAGCCACAAACATTATGAGACCGATGGCCACGCTGAGGCCATCACAGAACTGAAGAGCCTTCTCGTGGATGCAGCCACTCGGAACCGTTGCGGTTTGACCCAGGACATCATCAAGGATATCACGAAGGCCTAGGACAACCGCAGTGTGGCGGACTACTCACCGTATCCTTTTTCACGCCTGGAGGGCACGACCCGCTGGATACAGATCACCGGCAACAACTGGAAGTCGGCGGCTGAGTTCAACGTTGGCTTGGCTGGCCGCATGGTCCAGGCCGCGTTTAGGTTCATTTGAGGAGCTTGAGACATGAGCAAAACGATGGCCAAAGAGACACTCGGAGAACTGGAGAAGTTCATCCAGGCCAAGTACCCGGATGTGAAGATGGAGTTCTCCTGGAACATCTCCGACCGCCTCGCCGTACTGTGGGTCTACGTCCTGGACAAGGACAAGTTCAAGGCCGTCGAAGCGCAGTGCAAGCAGTTGACCGAGGAGCACGATGACAAGACCTATCCGTTTTGGGTTTTCGCCGAGGCCTGGAGCGGGCCTTGGCCCGGCGGCGAACCGATCGCAAAGATAAAGCAGCGCCGCAAGGAGTTTCTGGCCGAGATGCGGAAGCAATACCCCGCGCCAAGTGGCAGGGGCGAGCCGGTAAGCTGAATGCGCTCTGCTGTTGAAGGGGAATTCGCGGCGGCCCAGAAATTTCGAGCGCGTGCCCGAAAGTCCCAGAAGCCAGCGGGAGGAGGAGCCGTTGATAACGCAATACGTACTGATCGACTATGAGAATGTGCAACCCGAAGTACTTTCGGCTCTTGTGGCAGAAAACTCCAAGGTCATAGTCTTCGTTGGTTCCAATCAAACAAAGGTAACGTTTGACACCGCCGTTGCTCTGCAGCAAATGGGCAACAAGGCTGAGTACGTAAAGATTTCCGGCAACGGTTTGAATGCTCTCGACTTTCACATCGCGTTCTACATTGGCCAGATTTCCGCCCAAGATCCCGCTACGCATTTTCATATCATTTCAAGGGACACCGGCTTCGATCCTCTGATTCAACACCTCAAGACGAAGAATGTGACTGCTAATCGCTGGCGCGACGTCAGCGACATGCCGCTTGTGAAACAGGCAAACGCGAAAACTTCGGATGAAAGAATCTCGTTCATTGTCGCCTCAAACGCGAAGACTCCGGCTGAAAGAATCTCGTTCATTGTCGCCTGTCTTCAGAAGCGAGCTGCGTCAAAGCCGAAAACAATCAAGACCCTGTCGGGATCGATCAACGCCCTCTTTAAGAAACAACTAACTGGGGAAGAGCTGTCCTTCTTGCTGAAAGAGATGCAGGCTCGGGGGCTCATAACAGTGAGTGGGACAAAGGTTTCGTATCCACTGCCGACGGGAAACTAAGAAACTAGGGACAGTCGCTATTTCTAGGGAGAGTTGCGAGCGCAAATGGATTACATTGACCGCTGGGTGGCATTGGCCCTTCACAAAGGAGGAAATGTGTGATTGCCTCTAGTTTCCGATTCGTTCATGTCCTCTGTGCATTTGGCCTTCTACCTGTCCCGGCCGCTGTTGCCGAAGAGAAGACTGTGCCAAGCGCGCCTGAGCCGGCACTCACCTACACTGTGTCGTGGCTGGGGAATACGTTCGCCGAGCCGAACAAGTGGGTGCAGATGGACGCTGCGGCGATGTTCGTAACGCCGGACGGCACGGTCTATCTCAACGTCTTCTGGGAGGAAGGCGGACGGAACGTCGGCATCTATAAGGACGGGCAGTGCATCGGCAACGCGGGGCACACGCACGGCTGGGGCTACGAAGGCGGCGAGGCCGTCACGGCCAACGACAACTACCTGTTCATCGCTCAGCATGTGAACAACGAAGGCGGCGGGCTGAAGGCGCCGAACACCTGGCCGCCGAAGGGCAAGGGCTGGACTGGCGTCTCGCGGCGCAAGCGCGACGGCAAGCCCGCGCCCTTCGAGGGCGGCAAGGGCGGCGACGGCGACACGCTGAAGGGGTGCTTCTGCGTCGTCAATGAGTTCGATGAGAAAGCGGCAGTCCCAATCACCGGAATGGCGGCGACGAACGAGAAGCTGTTCGTGGTGGACGCAACGGGGGTATTGAGCAGCTACGACGCGTACTCTATGGAACGACTGCACCATGCCCCATGCCTTGAGTTCCAGACCAGGCCCTCTCTTCGAGCCGGACAGTTGGCCTTCGATCCCGGCGGTTATCCTGGGAAACATTTTGATTCCCTCCTGTGGATAGTCCACAGACAGGATGCCGATAAACCAGCGGCTCTCGTGCAATACGCTGAGGGACCATTCATGACCGGGGAAGGGCCTTACAAAGCTATCCGCGATGTGGTTGCCCCGACCGCTTTGGCATTCGACGCCAAGGGCCAGTTGCTCGTCGCAGATGACGGGCCGGATCAGCAGGTCAAGGTCTTCGACACGAAGACTTGCAAACAAGTTGGCGCGCTCGGTGTCAAAGGCGGCGTCTTCTCCGGCGTGAAAGGCCAAGTCGGGCCGCAGAGGCTCAACGGCTTGATTGGCGTCGGCGCGGACAAGGACGGCAACATCTACGTCGCGTGCAAAGGGCGGGCTGACGGCAACGGCAGCGGGCTGGTGCTGCAATCGTACAAACCCGAGGCGGGCACGGGCGGGGACGCCCGTGCTACATTGAACTGGGAGTTGCTCGGCCTGGAGTTCGTGGACAACGCGGATGTTGATCCGGGCGCGGACACGAACGTCTACACGAAGGAGGAGCACTTCGTGATGGACTACAGCAAGCCGCGCGGGCGGGAGTGGTCCTACAAAGGCTACACGCTGGACCGCTTCGCCTATCCCAACGACCCGCGGCTGCACGTGGATTTTGCCAGCACCTTTGCGCGCCGGATTCAGGACAAGCTCTTCCTCTTCGGCATTGATATGTACTCCGACCACCTGATCATCTGCCGCCTGACGGGCAAAGACGAGATCGCGGTCCCGTGCGGTTATTTCGCTCAGCGGCACTTGAAGGGCGATTGGCCGCCGCGCCAGCCGGCCAAGGGCGAATGGATTTGGCTCGACAAGAACGGCAACGGCGAATTCGAGGCGGACGAGTACGAGAGCCAGCCCGCGGACAACCCGCAGTGCTGGGGCTGGTGGGTGGATAGCAAGGGCGGCGTCTGGCAGGCGGGCGATGCGAACAAGATTCGCCGCTTCCCCTGCCAGGGCCTGGATGCCAACGGTGTGCCGAATTATTCCTTCGCGACGGCAAAGACGGAACCCGCGCCGGAGCCGTTCACAAACCTGCAGCGCATCGAATATATCCCGGAAACGGACACGATGTATCTATCGGGCTATTCGAAGGAGTTGGCCAACAAGAAGAACAACTGGAAGACTGTCGGCAAAGTCGTCTGCCGCTACGATGAGTGGAGCACGAAGAAAACGAAGCGCTGGGAACTCGACCCGCCGTTCGATGAAGCCCAGGAGCGTTCCAAAACCTACGGCACGCCCGTGGCAATGTCTGTTGCGGGCGATTACCTGTTCATCATCTATCTCAAGACAGCCGAAGTGCGCGTGTACGAGGCGGCCACGGCTAAATACCGCGGCACGCTGCGGCCGGGCAAGGACCTGAGCGGCTGGGTGGATATTCCGTACGGCGTGCGCGCCCACAAACGCGGCGACGGCGAATATCTCATCTTCTGCGAAGAGGATTGGAAGGCAAAGATCATCATGTACAGGTGGAAGCCGTGACCTTAACCCGGATTATTCACCACAGAGGGCACAGAGAACACAGAGTGGGAAAATGGTTCGGAAATTATTTCTACTCTATTCTCTGTCCGCTCTGTGTTCTCTGTGGTGAATAGTCCTGGTTAAGGGAGTCAGGTTTTAGCCCAAGCGGCGTATATGCCCAAGCTATCTTTTTGATCGGCGTAATAATGCACTGGCGGCAGCACGTAGCCGGACCATGGCCCGAAAGCAGTGCTATCCTGAACTGCGAATACTTCTTTCCGAAATATACATCGGTCAGGCTGGTTTCCGGGGTCACTTTTCCCATGACTTCCCCGGAGAAGCAACAGGGATAGACAGTCCCATCGGAGGTGATGCAGGGGGCAACCCAGGGGAGACAGCATTCCCTGGTTTCACCGGCGCGGAGCGGAATGGCCCAATGCTCGGCATGCCCTTGTATGTTGGGGGTTTGCACATAAGCCAAGCGCGCCTGAGGCCGTCCCAGGGCCCGCTCATAGAGCGCGTTCATAATATCCGGCTGCGGGAGGCCCAGGCAGACGCCCAAGCTCTCCGCAAGGGTCTGCGCACGCTTGAGAGTATGAAAGGCCTCAATGAATTCCTGCCCTTCCAGCATGAACGGGGCTCCGGAGGGATCGTCCAGTTCGATAAAAGGCATGAACGCCTGCACTCCGATCTCACGCACCCCGCATTCCTTGGCAAGATGGACAAGCTCAATAAACTCCTCAATCATACCCGCCGTCCACACCGCTGCCCAGCTAACGTTGGGGCAATCGTCAGCTTTCTTCTTCAAGGCGAGTAGCCGCCGTGTATTTTCGACCACGGTCTTGACTTTGGCCCCGCGCCACTTCAACATTGTCGTATCTTTCGGACTGTCAATGCTTATGGCCACGCGCTTGAGACGCAACATGGCCTGCAGGTCCTCGTCTGAAAAGGGGAGCGCCGCGTTGGTATTCGTCAGGTCCATCGCCACCCCGGCGTCCAGAAGCGGCTTGGCCCACGAGGACCACCACCGGGCGCACAGCGTTTCGCCGAACAAGCCCAAGGCTACATGGGGAATGCCTTTCAGGATTTCGCGCTGCAGGTACTCGCGCAGCCAGGGTTCCATGTCGCCCTTGCCACCCACCTGAATTTTCCCCTGGGTGCAGTATCTGCAACGCAGCGAGCAGTGGGCCGTAAGCTGAAGAAACACAGAGCCGAAAGGCGGCCCATGTTTTTTGATGAAGTCTCCAAAAGCATTGCTGTTAATTGCGGCGCTGCCGGCGCTTCGAGGCGGGCCTCCGACAGGCCTAGGCTCTTCAACTTCCCCCACGATTGCTTGCACAACGCTTGCAGCTTGTTGCTCTACGGCCTGCCATTCCGGGCCGATGCTGCCGCTGTGGAAGCGAATAGGATGTCTGAAGCACCATAGATGCTGGTCGCTCATATATCGGCTGACCCACGTGCGGAGATACTCAAGAGTGTTTACGTTCTTATAAAGTTCTGTGCGCCCGCTCCTGAATTCAGCCAGGCACACATCGTCTGAGTCGGTCACGACCGCGGCTTCATGCTCGCCTTCGCAAACAGCCCGCACGAAGGTACTGTCAATCATTAACAGCGGCGGCACTGTTCCCTTGCGCGGCCAGACCAGCAGCGGGTGCACATGCGCGCAATGCGCCAGCAGCCCCTCATCGCCGACGCGCCAAAACAGCGGATGCGGCCAGGGACTAATGGCATCTTCGCCCCACATGTGGGTATTGATAAAGGCATCCGGGTGCTTGAGAGCCAAGGCAACCAGTTCCCGCCCTGAAACCGTGGGCTTGTGCTGGGCCAGCAGATCCGGGAGCGCAGACTCAGTTTCCAGGTGCAGCCCGCAGACGAGCACCGCGCGCTTGCCATGGGCTGCTGCTTGCGCTACGAACCGCAAGGCCCCATCGGATACCAGCAAGTCAGGACACAGGAATATCAGCGCGTGCTCGCCATCGGCAAAGGTCCGAATGGCATCGTCGTGGGCCTCCTTCATCACTACGTACTTGTTTTTTGTTGCCACGCCGTGCAGCATAGCCACTTCCAACGGCATGAGTCTGGCGAGGCGCTGGAAGTTAGGCGTGGCCATCAGCCACTGAAAGTCTGGCGCAGTGGTGTAGAGCCGATAGACGGTCTCACCGTACTCTCGAACGCTTGGTAAATTGCCCGGCGCAAGCGTTGTGGGCAGGGACACATCCGTGAAGAACCGTGTATACTCCCGGCCCCAGACCACATTGACGACCGTAAATTTCATTCAATTCTTCTCCCATACCCGGATGTAAGCACATTCGCGGCGGCAAGTCAAGGGGATTGTGGCGTCGAATGCTGAACGATGAATGATGAACTATACCCTTTGCTGGGGGTGCGTTATCCTTCCCCATTCGTTATTCGCCGTTCATCGTTCATCCTTCATCATTTTCCCGGCGCTCTTGGCGTCGCTTGGCGTCTTGGCGGTTAGAGTGTAGCATTACCGCGGAAGGGGAACACCATGAGACAGGGTACGCTCGAAACTTTCTGGCCGGCGCAGGCCGGCGCCGTGGTGCTGGGCGTGTGGCTGGCCACGGGGACTGTTGCAGCGGGACAGCCGCTGCCTGAGGAGGGGGCGAAGATGCAGAGCAACGTGCAGGTTTTGGGCGGCGCGTGGACGCTCGCCACCGACCCGGAAAACAAGGGCCGCGAGCAGCGCTGGTTTGAGCGCGCTCAGCCCGGGGCGCAGCCCGTGCCCGTGCCCGGAGTGATTCAGCAAGTCTTCCCCAACTATCAG
>JBEKKG010000263.1:0-8904 GCA_050010835.1 Planctomycetota bacterium | reverse complement strand
TCTCCCCCCTGGGGAGAGGGTGGGGTGAGGGGCGGACTCGATGCGCGTCTTGGCCGCGTCATAAAGCCCCTGGATTCCCGTGCTGAGTTCATTCGCGCGCTTGCCTACCTCAGCCCGCTGCTCCTTGGGCACCTCGCCCATGCGGCCCAGCAGGCCCTTGAGCTTGCCGCGGTTGCCGAGGTACTCCACGCGCGCGGCTTCCAGCGCCTTGGCGTCCGCAGCCGCGGCGAAGGCGGCCACGGCCTGTGTGTGCAAGGTTTCGAGTTCGTCAAGCAAGGGCATGGGTTGGTCCTTTGTCAGTTGTGAGTTGCCATTAGCCGCCGGCCAGTTAGCCTCATGAGCATCGAGCAGAACAGCGTCGCAACGAAAGGATAGGGCAAGAACGCACGCACGTCAACAGGGAGGCTTGCCGAAGATGGAATCGCAGAGCGCAGACCGCAGAACGCCCATGCTGGCCCTTTGTCTCCTTACCGGCGCCGCCTACGGCGCCAACCTGGCCCCGCCGTTCAGCGATTGGAAGGCGGACAGCGAAAAGGCAGCCTTCACCAAAAACGCCGAGGACCGCCCAGCGCTGGGCATGCGCGGCACGGGTGAGGACAGCGCGGCCTGGCACACGCCGGACCTGAAGCTGCCGCTGGGCGGCACGTTCGTGTTCCGCTTTCGTACCCAGGCCGAGGGCAGCGGCACCATCATCAGCGGGCTGGAGAGCGTGAACCGCGATTTCCCCCCGGCCGCGCAATGGACCGCGCACAGTTTCGCGTTCCGCGTCCCGGACGGGGGCCAGCAAACTGCGTTGCGCTTGGGACAGTGGCATCTCAAGGGCGAGGCGCTCTTCAACAGCGCGGAACTCTACCCCGTGCAGGCGGTGCACAGGCGCTGGGGCGATCTTGAGCTGGGCGACGGCGAGAGCATTGAAGGCAAGAGCTACACGGACACGCACGTCATGAGCTGGCATGGCTCCACGGTACATCGCACGCTCTTCAAGCAGAACGCGCATTTCAACTCCAACCGCTGGTGCTTCAGCAAGGGTTCCGAAGTCGTCTACAAACACACTCTGCCTCTGCAACTGAGCGGCGGCGAAGTCCGGCTCAATGTCAACTATCATACCGGAGGCGCGCTCCTGATCAGCGCCAGCAAGGACGGCCAAGGCTGGACACAGTTGGCCTCGGCACCCAAGACCGGCTCCGTCGTGGCTCCAATCCCGGCCACGTTCTTCCCCTCGCAAGCCGTGTTCATCCGCCTTCAGGCTGAAGGCCAGGACGCAAACATCCAGGTTGATTCCTACACTTTTCACGCGACGCTTGAGCAGGCTGGCGAGGCGCGCGCAGGCAAGACGACGCTTCTGGAGGAACGGTTGTCGGCTCGCGGCCTGCGTGTTACCGCCGAAACGGCGGAGAACGGCTTGCGCCTGCATTGGTTCAACTCCGAGAATGCCGCGCGCACGCTTCAACTTGAGGCCGGCGAGACGCCGGCGCTCCCACCGGCCCCTGGGAGCGCCGGCCTCCCACCGGCCCCTGGGAGCGCCGGCCTCCCACCGGCCCCTCGGGGCGCCGGCCTCCCACCGGCCCCTGGGAGCGCCGGCGTCCCGCCGGCCCTCGTGGTGGAAATCCCGGCCCAAGGCGAAGCGTTCAGCGACGTGTCTTTTCCGCGGCTCCCGGCCGGCCTGCACACGATTGGCATCCGCGCATTGGAGAACAAGGCTCCGGCGTGCGAGTGGTCTACCGATGTGGCCTGCACGGTCATCTCCGAATCCGCCTATGGCCACTTGCTGGAATGCGCCGTGCCCGACATGGCCCTGTGGTGGTGCGAAGGGGCGTGGAAGGTGGGCCGGGAGCGTCCTTTGCCCGAAGGCGCGCCCAACCCTGCAATTGCCGTGTCGGCGGCGCGCGGCGAATACGAACCCGCGCAACTCGTGCTGAGGACGAGCAAGGCCGGAGTCCTTATCGAGCAGGCTGCCGTGAGCGACCTGTTGGGCAAACAGGGGAAGATTCCCGCGTCCGAGGTAACGCTCTATGAGGTGGCGACGGTCAAGGTTGAGAATCCCAGCGACTACCTGGGCGAGCCGGGCGAGTATCCCGATCCGCTGCCGCCGCTTGCCTTTCCGCTGCCTCTTCCCGCCGCCAGGAACCAGGCGCTGTGGGTGCTGGTCCACGTCCCGAGCGACGCTCCAGCCGGGGATTACACGGGCGAGATTGCAGTGCGCACCAACCAGGGCAAGTTCGCCGCGCCGCTCGCGGTCCACGTCTACGATTTCGCGCTGCCCAAGGAGACCCATCTGCGCAGCGGCTTCGGTCTCGATACCGGAGAGATCAAACGCTATCACCAACTGAAGACCAAGGAACAGGAATTGGAGGTCTACGGCTTGTATCTGCGTTCTTTCGCCCAGCACCGCATTGCGCCGTATTCGTTCTACCAGTACGCGCCCATCCAGGTGAAGTTCGAGGGCGAAGGCGCGGCCAGGCAGGTGCGGGTCGGCTGGGAAGCCTTCGACGCCGCCGCGCAACAGTACTTCGCCAGCCTGAACTTCAACGCCTTCATGTTGCCCATCGAGGGCCTGGGGGGCGGCACGTTCTTCCAGCGCGTGGCCGGCAGTTTCGGAGGCTTCAAGGTTGGCACGGAAGATTACGAGCGGTTGCTCGGGGATTACCTCAAGCAGATCGAAGCGCACCTGCGCGAAAAGGGCTGGCTGGACAAAGCGTACATCTACTGGTTCGATGAGCCGGACAAGAAGGACTATCCGTTCGTCATTGAAGTGATGGACCGCCTGAAACGCCACGCCCCCGGCCTGCGCCGCATGCTCACCAAGCACCCCGACGGCGACCTGCCCGGACACGTGGACCTGTGGTGCGGGCTGACGCCTGAATGGACGCCGCAGCGCGTGGCCGAACGGCGCGCGGCGGGCGAGGAAGTGTGGTGGTACATCTGCTGCGGGCCAAAAGCGCCCTACATTGGCGAGTTCGTCGAGCATCCCGCGGTGGAACTGCGCCTGTGGCCGTGGCAGTCGTGGCAGTACGGCGTGCAGGGAATTCTTGTCTGGCAGACCAACTACTGGACCAGCTCGACCGCTTTCCCGAAGAGTTTGCAGGACCCTTGGCAGGACGCGATGAGCTATGTCTCCGGCTACGGCACGCCTGTGGGCGCGAAGCAATTCTGGGGCAACGGCGACGGCCGTTTCCTCTACCCGCCGCGGCGCGACCCGAACCAGGCCGGCGCTCCCGTGGTCCAGGGGCCTGTGTCGTCTCTGCGTTGGGAGAACTTGCGCGACGGCATGGAGGACTATGAGTATTTCGTTTTGCTGAAAGAGTCCATCGAGAAAGCTCGCGGCAAGGCGGATGTAGCACTGCTGCAAGAAGCGGGCGCGCTGCTAACCGTGCCCGAGAACATCTCGAAAAATACGACAAGCTTCACCTTTGACGTGCGCCCCTTGCTCGCACACAGGGACAAGGTGGCGCGGATGATTGAGAAACTGGTGCAGATTGTCGGGCGGTAGACTCTTTGCCACAGAGGACACAGAGAATGTTAAAGACAACTCTGTGCCCTCTGTGTCCTCTGTGTCCTCTGTGGCTGGTTGTTCGTGTTTTTCCGAATCCGCACCGTCCCCTTGTGCGTCTAACAGTGGGAACCCTGGCTCGTAGGACAGGCTTCCAGCCTGTCAGACCGGCAAGATGCCGGTCCTACAGCGGGCCAAACAATGGAGGATACTATGAAACGCTGCGCCAGCTTCGCCGCCTTCGCTGTTGTGCTCCTGTGTGCGCTCTTCGTTCTGAGGACACGTGCTGTGGGGCTGCCGCCGAACTGCCCGGTCTCGCTGACCAACCCCGACGGCCAGGCCCTGACGCTGGAGAAATACGATCTGCGTGTGGCCGTGCACGGGCCGCTGGCCCTGATCGAAATGGAGATGGTCTTCCGCAACCCGGAAGCCCGGCAGATGGAAGGCCGCTTTCAGTACCTCCTGCCGCCGGGCGCGACCATCAGCCGCTTCGCCAAGGAAGTGAACGGCAAGCTGATGGAAGGCGAAGTCGTCGAACGCCTGCGCGCGCAGGCCGTCTACACTGAAATCCTGCACACCATGCGCGACCCGGCGCTGCTGGAGATGGACCAGGGCAACCGCTTCTCCGCGCGCGTCTTCCCCATCCCGCCGAACGGCACGGTCCGGCTGCTGCTGGGCTATTCGCAGGTGCTCGCGGCGAAGAATGGCGAGCGCAAGCTCACGGTCCCCCTGGCGGGGATGCCCGCAATCGGCAGTTTCAGTTTCACGCCGGTGATTGCGGCGGAAGCGGGCGTAGAGCTGCGCGGCTTGCCCGAGGGCGCGCATGACAAGCTCGCCAACTTCACGCCCGAGCGCGACCTGGAACTCTCCTTCAAGGCGGACAAGAAAGGCAACGTTGAGGCGCTCAAGGCCGGCAATTTCCAGCTCCTGTGCTTCTGGCCAATAAATTCTCAGGACACCCTCGAGCCTGAGCGTGATTGGACGTTCTACTTCGATACTTCCGCCTCTAACGCCGACACGGAGAAGGCGCGGCTGCATGTGATCGAATTGCTGGTAGAAAGGGTGAAGCCTGGCCCGCGACCATCGGTGCCTCCTGGCACTGAAGGGCCACGGCATGGACATGAATGGCGCCCAATGTCGTTCACGAGTTATGCCTTCGACGTAGACGTTTCAAAACTCGAAACGATAGATTCGACCGACCCAAAAACAGTCCACATGTTGCGCGCTCGCCATGCCGTGGGCGCCACGAACCTGGAAGCGGCGATGAAACACATAGGCGAACAGGCCCGCGCGGCGCAGAAGCCCACCTGCTTCGTGCTCGTCAGCGACGGCATCGCCACGCTGGGCGCGCGCGAAAGCCGCGACGTGGTGGCGGCGCTGGGCGAGTGGCCTGCGCAGCACGTTATGCACGCGCTGGTCATCGGCAACAAGCAGGACGAAAAGATGCTCGCCGCCATCGTGGCCAAGACGAACGGGCGCGTGGTCGTCTTCCCCTTCAACGAGAAGCCGGAAGAGGAAGCCGCGCGCGTCCTCGGCGAGTTGCGCGCGCCTCTGGGCGCCAGTTTTGAATTCTACGACGAAGGCACGGCCTGGATCTACCCCAAGACCTTCCGCGACGTGCAACCGGGGAGCGAATTGGTGGTCTTCAGCGAGCTCAAGGACGGCGCGCCCTCCAAGCCGGGCGTAGTGCAACGCGGCGGGGATGGCAAAATCGCCAAGGATACGGTGCTCACGGTGGCGCCGGGCGAAATCCCCGCCTTCGCCCCGCTCCTCCAGCGCGAAGCCTACCATGCCTTCCTGGACCACATCGAGAAGGTGGAACAGGCCGAGAAGAACGAGGCCATGCGCGCCGAGCTGCACAAGCAGCGCATCGAAGTCTCCGTCAAGAACCGCGTCCTCTGCCCGCTCACTTCGCTGCTCGTCCTGGAAACAGAGAATGACTACCGGCGCTTCGGCATCGAACGCACGGCGCTGGCGGACATCCTGGTCGTCGGCGCCAACGGCATTGAACTGAAGAAGCGCGGCCCGGATGAAGTGCCGCCGCCGGGCGCGGACCTAAGCGCCAGAACTAAAATGGTCAGGAAGGCTGCCCTTCCCCTTGGTGTCGGGGAGGTCCCAGTCCAAGAGCTTCTTCTGCATCTTGGCGAGCATCGGCCTCGGGCACACCTCTTCGACCGAGCAGCCCATGGTCACGACGAGGCTCGCCTGGTTGATCATGTCGATCGTCAGCATCTTGGGACTGTTGGACGAGAGGTCAATTCCCTTCTCCTTCATGGCCTCGACGACGACGGGATTGACCTTCGAAGAAGGGACCGTGCCGGCGCTCGAGGCCTTCACTCCGTGCCTGTTCGCGAACGCCTCCGCCATCTGGCTCCTGCCCGCGTTCTCAACGCACACGAACAGAACCGAGCCTTTCATATCGAAGATGGGTCTTCTGCACAGCCCTGAATATCAATCCTGCGCATGTTCTCGGCATGAATTCCGGTCGCTTGGACCCTCAGTCTCGAATCTGTTCTCAATCTGCGGTAAGCTACTGCTTTAATCCGACAGTCCACTCATCACTGGTGAGTGTCACCCTTTATACAGAAGCCATCCTCGCAAAGTGCTCGCTTGTATCGCCATGTTTGCTGCCCTCAGACATTTCCTGCACGCTGGGGGCGCTGACAGTTGGCAGCCAGCGAGAGGTCCCAGACACTTTCCAAGCTGTTCGTCATCGCGCTCACGACCTTCGTATTCTTCATCATCCATCAATACAACGTCCTGGGGCTCGACTGGCTGATACCGGCGTGGTTCCCAGTCGTCTATCCCTTCATAGCAATCTTCATAGAGTTCAGTGCGCAGTTCATTTCCGTCCTGGAAAGGTTGGGCGGTCTCTTGTCTTCAGTCTGGCACAAGATGAGAAAGCCCAAGGAAGATTGGGAGTATTGACGAGTTCTCAGGGAAACTATTGGGCAATGATGAGAAGCTGATGAGCCCGGACGCCGTCGGGCGAGTGGAAGGATACTACAGAGACGTAGGCGCCTTCGAGGAGAGCCCGGCTAAGCGCCAGTCGCGGACGGGCTGAAAACGGCGGAGTCCGGCCTGAGTTTGTTCGGGATTCACAGGTAAAGTAAGGTCTTAATCTGACTTTGAACTGTCAAGGTCCGGCTAGGGCACAACTCTGGCGAAGCAGTTTGGGCCTGGACTTGTACAGTGAACTGGTCGAATCCGCCCCGGCCCACTCGTTTCAACCTCTCTTCGAAAGTCTCGCGTCGAAGAGTTATCTAGACTTCCGACCGTTCTCCCATCCAAATGACCGATTTCAGGTACATCGGCTGGGCTGAGTACGGCGACCTGACCGAAGCTCTGGCAGAGAGGGTTCGCCTGTCAGGGAAGGCCTTCGACCTGGTGATTGGGGTTGCAAGGGGAGGCATACCTGTGGCCATGGTGGTGTCGGACCGCCTGGGCGTCAAGATTGACACGATCACCGTGAAGTCCTACAGCGGTATCGCCAGGAGAGGCTCAATCAGGATACTCTCGACGCTCATAGAGGACGTCAAGGGGATGCGCGTCCTCCTAGTCGATGACCTGGTCGATCAGGGCGATACCATGATTGGAGTGAAGGGGTTCCTGATCGAGAAGGGCGCCAAGGTCGTCGAGACAGCCGTCCTATTCAAGAAGCCCTGGAGCAAGACCCACCCTGACTACTTCCTCGAGACGACCGAGGAATGGATAGTCTTCCCCTTCGAGCTGAGCGAGGTAAACGGGCTCAGGAAGGCCCGCGGGGACGCTCTATAGTGTCAGTAGAAGATAGAAGTTTAGCGAGATTGTCGCGCCAGCAAGGACCAATGCGATGATCGTCGTAACCCAATGGTTGACGAATTCTCTCATGAACTTCTTTCTGTCAGTGTAGTAGAGCAGAGGCACCATGGGCAGCGGGATCATCAAACTGAGTATCACTTGGCTCTAGACGAGGAGCGACCCGCCTGCGCTGAAGGCGACAAGGAAGCGTCTGGATTCGGGCTAACTCCTGTTCCGATGCAGAGCAACGAGCGGCTAGTTCAACCAAGCAAGGAAGAGATGATTCGGTGGGTGAGTCCCCAGATTACGTAGCCGTCCACAAGCAGGGCAGGCACTTCCCTGGGCTGGCCGTTCGCGTCGACCTGGTGGGAAGACTTTGCTTGTTCAGCCGTCAGGTTCTCCAGCTTCACCCATCGATAAGACGAGACCTCCTTGTTTGGGCGCACTTCGACCTTCCTCTTGAGCAGAAAGACGGCAGGGAAGACGTCCAAGGTGCCTGTGTGAGTCCTGAACGGCATGAAATAGCCCAGGAAATCTGCATCCTGTCCTAGGTCGATGCCCGCTTCCTCGCGAGTCTCTCTGATTGCGGTCTCCTTCAGTGTACCGTCTCCCTCCTGGGCCTTCCCGCCTGGGAACGCAACCTGCCCTGACCACGGATCGCCTACTAGGTCCGCTCTCTTGATCAAGAGCACGCTGGGCGATTCAGGGTCATCGAAAGTAACAGCGACTGAAGCCCGTCTGAGCTGTCCGGCTGAAGGCTCGGTGGCGTACAGTTTCCCACTAAGAGCTTGGATGACCTTCATTTCTGCCGCGGAAGAATTTGGAGACCCTCACAATCTTAAATATGCATCTCCGCTCGATGGACGAAGTGATTCAGAATGATGCCAACAAGAACAGAACATCAGGGCTTGACCGTGAAGCTCACCGAGGCGAACTTCGATGAACTCAGCTCGGGAGGCAAACCGCTATTCGTGGATTTCTGGGCGACTTGGTGCGGTCCATGCAGGGTCATGGACCCAGTGGTCGAAAGGTTAGCTGCCAAGTACTCCGATAGGGTAGTCTTCGGGAAGGTCAATGTCGACGAGGAGATCAGCATCTCATCGCGCTACCAGGTCTTGTCGATCCCCACCTTCATGGTCTTCAGAGGCGGTCAACCGATGGACGCCGTCATTGGCGCGGTCGGTGAGCCATCTCTGGAACGTCTGTTGAGGTCCGCCATCGGCGGTCCTTCCCAGCCTACCTAGTACCATCTAGGTCACCCTCGTACCGTCCATCAGGAATATGTCCGCCTCTTCGAGGCTGACCGACCTGGATGAAAGCACTGGTCCGAACTGAAACGATTTGCTCCTGTTGATAGGCTGCCCTCCCACCATCCTGTTGAACGGGGGCATCACCGTCAGCTTTCCCTTCCCCTTTACCCCCGAGCGGTACCCCGCCCCTACCATCAGCTGGGGAACGTCATAGGTTGCCGAGACCCAGACAGACTCCCTGGTCCTCGACCCAAGCGCGTCCTTCATCTCGTACGTGAAGTGGGAGTGACCGATCACGAGGTTCCTCGTGGAAATCGCCTCCTCGGAGGGCCAGGCATGACCGTGGGCCAGCCCGACTCTTCCGCGCCCCTGTCCGATTACCGT
>JBEKKG010000262.1:0-8921 GCA_050010835.1 Planctomycetota bacterium | reverse complement strand
GGCGAGCAGCTTGACCCGGGCCCGCCCCTGCGCCAGGGGGAGGTGGGCCTCGATCTCATCGGGGCGCAGGCGCGGGATGAGCACGTTGTCATAGACCCACTCGGCAGTGGTATTCCCGCAGTTATAGAGGAAGTGGATGTAGTCGTAGTCCATCAGGTAGACAATCCCTTCCTTGCGCAGGGGCGCGATGCAGGCGGACCAGCCGGCGTTGAAGTCATAGACGTAGTGGTCGCCTGAGCCGATGTCGGAGGTGTTGAGGACGCCGGTCTTGCCAATGCGGCGGATACCGCGGGCGCTGGGCCGGTGCATGAAATCCCCCTGGCTGGGGTCTATGATGGAGCTGTTGTGGACCCACATCAGCGGCAGCTTGGTGTTCTGGCCCTGGTTGATAAGTTCCAGGTCGAAGAGGAAGTAGGGCGCGCCGCTCTTCAGCCGCACCGTGCGGCGAATCTTGACGTCCGAGAGCAGTTTCGAGATCAGCCCGGACTTGTCGGCTTGCAGCCAGCCGACGCTCTTGGTCTCGAAAGCGACCGCCACCTCCTCGGGCGTGTTCTTGACGATCTGGTAATCGTAGAACTTGCCGCGGAACTCGCTGTAGCGCCAGTCTTGCTCCCAGAAGTTGTCCTGGAGCAGTCCGCCGCCGCCCTGCAGGATTTTGGGCTGCATCTCGCCCAGGATGTCGTTGCCCGTGGGCCGGAAGACGAAGCGGACGATCGTGGAGCCGAGGCCGGGCTGAATGTGCATGGTGATCCACTCGGACTCCAGCAGCAGTTGCAGATCGCCGTCCTGGTCCACGATCTCCTCAACGTGGCACCCCTCGCGCGCCTGCCCCTCGCCCGTCCGCGCGGGCAGACAGAAGAACACGCCGGCCGCAAGAAAGAGCACCAAGTGACTAGCCACAGAGGACACAGAGGTCTTTTTGCTGTTTTTTTCCATGTTCTCCGTGTCCTCTGTGTTCTCTGTGTCCTCTGTCGCAAAAAGTCGTTGCTACTTCTCGAACTCGATGACCAGCACGCAGAAGGTGGTCAATTTCGGAATCTGGAAGACCACCGCCTCGCCATCGGCGCGCGCAGCGAGCGCGACGGCGTCCGTCTCCGGCTCGGCGCTCAGCATCCAGACCTGGGCGCCCTTGAAACCCTGCGGCTTCCGCACCTCGACGCCGAGCGGCTCGCCGAACGGCTCGGGCAGCTCGGAAAAACAGTCGGCCAGGAAACGCTCGACCGTGGGCGGATTGACGACCGGAACCACGCAGCGCCGGCGGCCGTCCGGCAAGTCGCGCCAGACCGCGGTCTCGTCGTACCAGAGTTCGCGGGGCGCCTGGATGCGGATGCTCTTGCCCGCGTCGGCGAGGGGTTTGAGCTGGAGATCGTAGAGGAACTCTGCGAAGCGCGTGACGAAGTGCGCCAGGCCCGTCTCGCTGCCCGGCGGGCAGGAATAGCCGCCCGGATACGAGCCGCCCGCAAGCGGGATGAGCAGCGTATAATAAATGATGCTCTGCACGAAATACGGGTTGCCGTCCCGCGCGGGCGGGAAGCTGTGGAAGAAGCCGCCGAGCTTGCGGCAGTAATCCGCCTCCTGCCGCGCGCCCCAGAAGTAGTCCTTGATGACGTTGCGCGGGTCGGTGTAACCGTAGGCGCCCATCCAGCCCTCGTCCATGACGCTGGAGCCGTCGCTCAGGAAAGCGGCGCGGTACTTGTCTTTCTCCGGCGGGGGCGCGGTGGCCTTGCGGTTGTAGACTTCCGCAGGCACGCCGATGTTGGAGCCTTCGGTGTACCAGGGCGCGGCCTGGCGCGCCGCGCGCTTCAAGGCCAGGACGCGCTGGGCGGAGAGTTCCAGGTCGCCTACGGGGTTGCCGGGGCCGATGGCCATGCCCATGCGGTTGGCGCTGGCGGCCGCGATCATCCCGTCCCAGCGCACGCCGTCGTAGCCGCAATACTCCAGGTTCTTTCGCACGCCCTCGACCAGGCCGTTGAAGACCTGCTCCACCGCGTAGTTCGGCCCCTGCTCGACATGCAGCAGCGCCACCTTCTCCTCAGGCTGCTGCCCCGCTTGCCAGCGGGCCACCAGCTCGCGCTGCCCCGCCTCCCACTTGTCGTGAATCTGGTCGGTCCAGAGGACGCGCCCGAAAAACCATTCGGGGTGCAGCAGGTACAAGTCCTCGGCGTACATGCCCGTGGCCGCCGCCGGCTGGAGGTACAGGAACGTAGCCACGCCGATGGTGCGGTTGTGCTTGCAGTAGCGCTTCTGCAACTCGACGTGCGTGGGGTAGTGGCTCATGCCCGAGTAATACGGCAGGTCCGGGTTGTCGGGAAAAGGCTTGACCGCGTCGCCGGGCGAGATCCCGAAGAACTCGCAGTAGTTCCGGTAACTCGGCGGCGTGTAGTACGGATTGCGGCTGCGGCTGGCGCCGCCGTGATTCATCACCGCCCACGGATTGGCGTGGACGCTGAAGACTTCACGGGCTGACGACACCGTCTTGCCCTCCTGCACCCATTCGGCGACGGCCTGGCAGCCCCACAGGTCCTTGTCTTTCGGAGACGTCCAGGGGATGTCAACAACCGCATACTTGCCGTCCTGGAGCGTGGCCGCCTTCCCGCCAGCCTGGAGCTCCTCATTGAGTCCATGAACTGTGCGGACCTGCACTGTCCCGCTGCGGGCCTGGCCGCTGCGGTTGTGCAGCCAGACGTGGAAGACCTGCTCATCGCCGGGGCGCAGCCAGCACTTCTGCGGCAGCACCTGCCGCACGACGGCGCTCGCAGGCTCAGGCACGCGCTCGATGCGGATGGTGTCCACCGTGAGCGACTGGATGGTATTGTGCGCGCGCGCGAAGCCGACGGTCACGGTGCGCAGGAGGTCCAGACGCGCGGAGAGCGTGCCCTTTTGCCACGTCTCCAGCGCGCGCTTCTGGTTCTGCTCGGTATCCTTGCGCTTCTTCTCCTGATCCTGCGGCGGCTCGTCCAGGCCTTGTTTCCAGAGTTCCACCTGGGCCTTGCTGGGGAACGGCGCGCCGAGCGCGCCCTTGGCTGCCGGACGCAACGGCCTGCCCGTGACGAAGTCGGGTTCGACGACTTCAACGAGCCAACTGAACTCCTGGTAGGCGTCCTCGCGCGCGAAGTGGTAGCCGTGGATTGTCGGTTCGTAGTAGCGGCCGGAACCGGCGGGATCGCGCGGCGCAAAGGCCAAAGAGATAGCCGTGCCGATGGCGTTGAGCATACCTGTCATTTTCAGGCGCGCCGTCACGCGGTAGAGGCCCACCGGCGCGTCGTGCCGCGTGAGGCCGGGCGTGACCAGAACAGGGATGTCGGCATCGCGGATGAGGCGCTTGTCCACTGTCACAGCCAGAGCCTTGCCGCCGTCTGCCTCGCCGTCTTCGACCACCTTGAACAACCTGGCCATCTCCTTGGGTATCCACGCCGCCGGCTTGCCGTCGGGCAGGGCGAGGGCGCTGGCTTGCCATTTCCAGACGCTCTGAGCCTGAGCACCGCCTTCGCCGGCGGTCGCTACAGAGGAGGCCAGCGAGATGAAGAGCATGGCGAGGCAAGGGCAACAGAATTGAAAATTAAAAATTGAAAATTGAAAATTGCCGGGTGCTGAGTACGCAGTGTAGCGCAGGCTTCCAGCCTGCTGTATCGCCGACTTCCAGTCGGCAGGCCCGGCATCGCCGTCAGCGTCCAGAGAGCCAGGGAACATTCTGCGGGCTGGAAGCCCGCGATACAGCAGACTGGAAGTCTGCGCTACATTCAGCGACATGCACCCGGTTGGCGGACAATTTACAATTTGCAATTTGCAATTTTCAATTTTCAATTCTGTTCCTCGCAGTCTATGGGCAGCAGTCCTCGCGCGGCATTGAGGACCAGCACCGCCATCGCCGTGGCGTAGGTCTTGCCCATAACGACCGTGTTCTCGGCGTTGGCCGGCGGAATCTGGAAACTGCCGTCCGAGTTCTGGTGATCGCGCAACATGGTTTGCACTCGCACAAAGTAGGCCGGCCCCAGGCGGCGCGCCGCGGCCAGGGGGCGCGGGGAGCGCATCTCCCGGGCGAAACCCCGCGAGAGGAAGAAGTTTGTATCGTAAAAGTTGGGGCCGTACCAGAGAATACGGTTATTGCTGAACCAGGTGAGCGCCAGGCCGCGCCGTTCGCGGTCGCGGTCGAAGAGCGCCATGCAGGCCAGGCCGGCCCCAGTGACGCTGATGACCGGCAGACCGGCGGCATCGTAGGAGAAACCGCCGAGATCGGCTTTATCGTATTTTTTCTCGCTGGAGGGAACTTTCTGGCTGCCTTCCATAAAAGAGAGCGCGCGGGCGTACGCCGGCTTAGGAATCTCGCGGCCCCGCAGCTCCATGCTTCTCAGAAAGCACAGGCACCAGGCCGTGACGCGCCGGTCGTTGCCCTTGTCCTTTGGCGCAATCTTCCACCCGCCATAGAACTCCGCTCCGACGGCCTTGTCCTGAGCGGCCAAAGTATAGCGCAGCGCATCGTCGGCGCGTTGGGTGACGGCCTTGTCCTGTTCGGGATCGGGAAGCATGCCGATGAGTTCCGCCAGCGCGAGCGCGCTCACGGCGTGGCTTTCGAGGGGGAACTCGCCATCGCCGAGGAAGCCGTCGTCCCCGCTGTGTTGAAATATCCAGGCCGCGGCCTTCGGGACCGGGGAAGGGGCATCCGCGTCCGGCGTGGCACCGGCTGACAGGAACGCCAGGGTCGCCAGCCCCGTCTGCAAATGCTGTTGTTGGCTGCCGAAAGATCCATCCGGGTTCTGCGCCGCGCGCAGGAACGCCAACCCGCTCTCTACGCTGCGCTCGATCAGCTTGGTGTTCAGCGACGGTTCCGTCGCGGTGGATTCGAGGTCGGCCTGCTCGCCGGCTTGCAGGAAGACTGTGGCAGAGACCAAGGCCGCTGCAAGAAAAACGGCGGTGCTCCCAGGACCTTTCTCGTGTGGCATGAATCCCCGGACTTGGCGCAAGCACCCGCTCCGTTCAATAGAAAATCGAAAATCAAAAATCGAAAATCGTCTCATCGCGAGTCCTTGAGCAGCCCCTGGATGTACTCCAGCCCCGGCCCCTTGAACTGGCTGGGGTAGGGACGTTTGGCCGCGCGCAGCAGCTCTTCGTACAGGTGCCTGGGCATTTTGAGGAAGCGCTCGTCTATCTGTTCCTGTTCGAGTCCCAGTGCGTTGGAGCGCCGCGCGGAAGCCGCCGCGCTCTTGCGCTCTGTGGCTTGCGCGAAGGCGGCCATCCAGGCGGCTTCATCCAGGCCTGGCGCCTCTGGTCCAACGCCGGCCAGGAACTGTGCCCGCACGGACCAGACGCGCCGTTCTTCGCAGGCCGCACGCGCGGCCCAGAGCGCTTCTCCGCGCAGGATGCGCCCCAGCAGCTCCTGAAAATCGTTCCGGATGCCGCGCAGGTAGCGCGGTCTCACGCGCGGCTTGGGCGGCGCCACGAAAGTGCGGACCTCCATGCCGCGCAGCACCCCGAGCAGCCGGCCGTGCCAGTCCTGGAGGCCCTCACGCAGCTCGGCGCGGCCCTCCGCTGCCAGTGCCGCGGCCTTTTCGGCCGCCGCGCGCGGCCCCAACTCACGCCACTCCTCCAGCAGGTCTGGCAAGAGCTTGGCCTCCTCGGGCCACGGCCCTGCATCCGGCAACAGCCAGCGCACGCGCGCAGCCGCCGCATCCGCGGAGGACCTGTCCCCGCTGTTGACTCCGGCCCAAGAAGCGGTGGGCGCCTGGAGCGCGCGGCCTGTGGCCTCGGCCAGTCCGCTGGCCGCCAGGCAGAGCCGGTCCCAGTATACCGTGGCGTTCTCGCCGTCCAAGAGCGCGCGGAGAAGCGGGCGCCGCGCCGCCGGGTTTGCCGCGGCGCGCGCCTCGGCAGCAAAACGCAGTTGCTCCCGCAACGCCTTGGCAGCGGCCCGGCAGCGTTCCATGCGGTTGATCTTGACCGGCAGGCCAGTGAAGTCGGCCTGGCTCAGGAGCGCGTCCACGTGGACGTCCGCGAGGTCCGCGAGCCACCCGCCCAGGACACGCGCCTTTGGCGCGAACTCGTCGTAATACTTCACGATCGTCTCGAGGTACTTTGGGTATGGCCCCGACTTCAAGCCACCCCAGGCCCGGTTGATGTGCGGAGCTGAGGCGTTGTCATAGACGTCCTCCTCAAGGTGCGACAGGTATTCATTGAGGATCGCGGCAGCCTCAAGTCCCCGCTCCCCTTGCGGGAGAGGGCCCTCCCCCTGCCCCCTCCCCGCCGCGGGAGGGGGTTGGGGGGAGGGGTCTTGCATCCACAGCCGTTCGAAAATGTTCAGCCCGCTGGTCAGTGCGGCAGCGTGGGCCGCCATGCGCGCGGCGAGATCGTGGCCGAAGCCGGCCCGCGCGGGCGCGGCGTTGCGGTGGATGAAGTCCGGGTGTTCTTTCTCCGCAGCGGGACGATTCTCCGCGTCGGTAATCTCGGCAAGAACCAGCGCTTTCTCTGCCGCCAGCCGGCCGGTCTCCTGTTGAACGTTGAACGCCACGTCGCGCCAGAGGAGCGCGAACTGCGGGCAGGCCGCCTGGGTTTCCTTGAGCAGCCCCGGCTCCAGCCGCGCGATCAATTCTCCCAAGCGCGCCCGCAAAGCCGCAGCCCGTTCAGCACCCGCCGTTGTGCCAAGCGCAGCCGCATCGCTCCACGGCAGCAACAGGTCGCGGAAGGGGTCGAGGAGCGCAATCTGTGCTTCGTCTTCCCGGCCTAGCGGGGCGAA
Organism: Planctomycetota bacterium; assembly: GCA_050010835.1. Taxonomy (GTDB): domain Bacteria; phylum Planctomycetota; class SZUA-567; order H5-PLA8; family H5-PLA8; genus JAPLOD01. The sequence goes on along the minus strand of JBEKKG010000262.1, from coordinate 2,197 downwards.
GAGGCCCGCGCGGCGGTCGCAGAGGAGCGCCAGGAACATCTCGCGCACTTCCTGCCAGCGCTGCTCGCTGCGGACGGAGCCGGACGGCGCCCGCACCCCGCCTTCGCCCGCAGGGGCAGAGGGAAGCTGAAGGCGTCCGACGGCAACGTCAATCTGGAACTCCTGCAGCGCGATGCGCAGCAGCCGCAAGCGCTCCACCAGGCCGTACCGCCTGGCCCACGGTTCCAGCCGCTCCCAGGCGGCCGCCGCCGCGCTGGTGCGTTGCTCCTCGCCGCTGATGAGCGCCTCCAGCATCCGCGCGCCGAGCAGGACCTCCGCATCGTTGGGGATGTAACTGGTGCGCGAGAGGCGCACGAGATCGCTGAGGGCCTGCATGAAGCCAACCCCGGTCCCCTGGGCCAGGGCCTTGCGCATCAGCAGGGCCTGCGGATACTGCGCACGGCAGGCCTCTGTGCGCGCGCCCAAATGGCCATCCAGCGCCGTCCCGGAGAGCAGCGCGCGGTGCAATTCAGCCACGGCCGCAGCGACGGCTGCGGCCCGCGTCTCGCCTCCGGACGCCGCGGCTGCCTTCAGAGTGCCAAGCACCGCGGCCAGGTCCAGCGTCTCCGCTTCCGTCCCGAGCGCCTCGCCCAGCGCCAGAAGTTTCGCCAGACGCTCTTCACGTTGCTGCGCGGCCTTGCCTTCGGCTTCCTTGGAACTGCCAGGCGCCTCCTTCCCTTCTGCCCTTGGGGGAGAGGGAATGCCGAGATGCAGCTTCTCAGCCAGATGCCCCATGAGCCGCAGGCGCGTCTCCAGCAGCGTGTCCGCAAGCCCGCCGGCGAGCGCCTCCGCCAGCTTGGCCTGCTCCTCGATGAACGGCTTGAACTCCGCCAAGCCCTCTCGAACCTTGTTGCCGGTGAGGACCGCGTTGAAGCGCGCGGCGTAGAATGGCCCCTCGACGAGAGACCTGGACATGCTCAGCGCGTAGTGCGCGGCGCGCACGCTTTGGTACGGGTACTCGGTCAGAAAGAAGGCCCGGCCGGCCCCAGGCAGGCGGACGCGTTCCAGGTCCTTGCGAATGCCGTCGAGCATCTCCTTGCGCTTGCCCGCGATGGCCGTGCCGGGATCCATGCCCTCCAGCAGGATGCCAAGACGCCCCGCCTGGGCCGTCAGCGCCGTCGCGGCGGGCCGCAGGCAGTTGCGCAGGTATTCGTCTTCGAGCTTGGCAAGTTCCTCCAGTTGCCGTTCGGGCGTGTCGGAGATGATCGCCAGGCGCACACGGGGACTGGAGGCCTCTTGGCCTTTCGTGTCCACCATGACCAGCTCCAGCTCCAGTTGCGAATCGTCCTCTGCGGTCAATTCGCGCAGCTCAATAGGCGCTTCGCCCTCGACCTGTTTCTGGTTGGGGCGCTGGAGTTGGAGGGAGTACTCTTTGGGCCGCGGCTCGGACTGGCTGCGGCAGCGCAAGAAGACCTCGGCGATCCCGAAGTCGTCGGCCCCCTTGTATTGGAGCAGCAGCAGGTCGTCGCGGTAGAGCGCGGCGTTCTCGGGGATGCCCAGGAGCATGACCGTGGGCGGGTTGTCCGGGACGGCGCGCACGCGGTAGACCGGGTCATTGCGGTTCTCGCTGCCGGAGTCCGCGACGAGGCGGATGGTGAAGCTGGTCTCGCGCTCAATCAGGAAGCGGAAAGTGCCCTGCCGCCGCGATTCGTCCCAGGCGATCTTGTATTTGCGATCCGGAAAGGCGGCCTGGGAATCCGCGACCGGCATGGAGGACTCGAACTGCACCGTCACCCGCGTGCCCTCGACGCCGGAGAACTCGCGTTGCGCCATCTGCTCCTCATGCGGCGGCAGGAGCGTGTAGCGCGGGTAATCGTAGCGCACGCGCAGCTTCGTGACCGTGGGCCTGGGCGCCACGTCCACCCGGTAAAGCGCGCTGCGGCCGTCGCCCGCGGTGATGAAGAAAACGAGCGAGCGGTCAATGCCCTTGAGCTGCGTCTCATAACGCTGCTGTGGACGCGGCGCCATCACCACGGCCTGGTCGTTCCCCGCGCCGGCCAGGTGCAGCGTGCAGCGCGGTTCGTCAGGCACCTGGCCCGCCAGCCGCGCGCGCAGCACCACGTCGTCGCCCTGTGTCACTGTTTGCTGGAGCGGCGACTCCACCTCGATCCGCGTCAGCGACAAAAGCGGCAGGAAGGCCACCATGAGCAGCAGGAGC
>JBEKKG010000261.1:0-8928 GCA_050010835.1 Planctomycetota bacterium | reverse complement strand
GAATCAGAGCGCGCCGCCGCCATCCTTACCATGGTTGCTGCCGAGCAAGGCATCAGTTTACTGCCGGAATCGGTTTCGCGGCTGGTTCATCCCGGAGTTGTTTTCCGGGAAGTCAGAGGAGCGACCCCCACGCTGGATCAGACGTTTGCGTATCGAACTTCAGAAATTAACCCCATGGTTTCAGACTTCGTAAAATTGCTTCCAAGTCTCCCCGCACCGGCTGTCCGTCGGCCCTAACGTCCTCGGGCTGGCCTCTTATGGCATTTTTTGAGCGGCTCACGTTGGTTATACGGCGACCCTCCGTCAGTGGTCCCATCCATAAGCCACAGCACGTCGTTTCAACCTCACTCGCGGAATTGCAGGGCGGCGAGGCGCTGGTAAGTGCCGTCGGCCACGGCTTGCAGTTCCTCGTGCGTGCCGGATTCCACGACCCGTCCGCCGGCGATGACGATGATGCGATCCGCATGCCGCACGGTGGCGAGCCGGTGCGCGATGATAAACGAAGTGCGCCCCCGCATCAGAGTTTCCAGCGCTTCCTGAATCAGGCGTTCGCTCTCCGAATCCAGCGAGCTGGTGGCTTCATCCAGAATGAGGATGGCTGGATTCTTCAGGATTGCGCGCGCAATGGCCACGCGCTGACGCTGGCCGCCGGAGAGTTTGATGCCGCGCTCGCCCACCAGCGTGGCGTAACGTTCGGGAAAGGCCTGGATAAACTCGTGCGCGTTAGCCTGCCGGGCAGCCTGTTCGATTTCGTCCTCGCCGGCGCCCGGCTTTCCGTAGGCGATGTTGTCCGCGATACTCCCGCCGAACAGCAACACCTCCTGTGGCACCATGGACATTTGACCGCGAAGCCCGGTGAGCCGGTAGTCACGCGCGTCCCGACCGTCAATCAACAGGCGGCCGGACGACGGGTCATACAGACGAAGCAACAGGGAGATGAGGGTGGATTTGCCGGCGCCGCTCGGGCCGACCAGCGCGATCCGCTGTCCGGAAGCTGCAGCGAGGTTGACCGCGTGAAGAACTTCGACCCCTTGCCGCGAAGGGTAGCTGAAGTGGACATTCTCAAACACGATATCGCCCCGCAGCCGGGGCAGGGTGGAGGGCGGCGTGGGACCCAGGAGAACCTCCACTTCACCGGTTTCCCGGAGGAGTTCCCGAACTCGCCCGGTGGCGCCGATGGCCTTCTGAAGCTGGCTGTATAACTCGGCAAACTGGCCCATCGCTCCCGCCACAAAGGTCGTGTAGAGGCCGAAACGGGTGAGTTGGCCGAAAGTGATATCACCCTGTTGCAGAAGCCGCGCCCCCGACCAGAGCACCAGCACGATGAACCCGAACAAGGCGAAGATGATGAAGGCGACGAACGCCGCGCGCAGCCGGGCGCCGCGCAAGGTGGTGGTCAGGAATGATCCCAGTCCCACATGATAGCGGTTGAGTTCGTAGCCTTCGTTGGAAAAGGCCTTCACATTCAAGATGCCTTGCAGGGTTTCCTCGACAATCGTGGCCGTGTCGGCGAGGCGATCCTGCGCTTCACGGGAAATCTTGCGCGTCTTGCGGCCGAAAATCACGGCCGCCACGATGATGAATGGAAGGCTGGCCAGCATGATGCCCGTCAATTGCAGCGAAGTGACGGCGATCAGGGCGATGCCGCCGATCAGGATGGTGGTTTGGCGAAGAAACTGGGGCAGGACGACGATCAGGGTGTCTTCAATCTGAATCAGGTCGCTGGAAAGACGGCTGGCCAGTTCGCCTACGCGGCGTTGGGCGAAAAACGTCATCGGGAGCGAGATCAGTCTCGCGTAGGTGTCGCGGCGCAGATCAACGAGGCTCCGTTGCCCCGCGGTGGCAAACGAGAGGGACTGGAAGAAGGAGAGACTGGCTTGCAGCGCCAGGATGCCCATCAGCAGGAGCGCCGTCCGGTCCGCGCCCGCCATGCTGCCGCCGCCTTTGGTGTGCTGCACGGCAGCGTCGAGGATGCTCCCCGCCAGGTAAGGGAACGACAGACTCAACAGGCTGGAGACAAACAAGGATGCCAGGGCGGCGCTGAACCGGCCCCGGTAGGGACGCAGATACCGGAACAGCTCCAACGCCTGCTTGAGATTTTCCCGATCCAGCTTCGCCTTCGGGAGGTCGATCCCCGCCTGGTCATTTCGTGAATAGCGCGCCATTCCACGATTCTAATGAAGAAACATCCGAGAGCGAGCGGCAAACTCCACCGGGAATCCCGAAAGAAGGCTCCGTAAGCCAGCCCATAAATCTCCCCGCTCATAACCGTTATTCGATCTCGACGAGGATTTCAGGATCGTTGTCCGGCTGGGTGTTCTTGTCCAGCTTGTCCTTGGGCAGCATCCGAGCGACAGCCTCGGGAGGAAACAAAAGGCGGAAGTGCCGCAAGGCAGCGGATTCCTTCTGCAGACCCATATTCCACCTCAGGAAGGAGACGAGGTCAACCATCCTCTGTCCGTGCTTGGGCACGATCTTGTCGTACCAGTCAGCCTCCTGCACGGCGCCCACGACTTGCTTCCTCAAGGGGTGATCCCAATGCAAATCGAGATTCTGCAAGAGGACTGCCGCGTTCATTTCGGCAAGGAATTCACCTGCGCTCAGGTTGGTCAAGTTGGGTTCTCGGAGCTCCTTGGGCAGCAGCCGAAGGAAGGAGCGTTGCTCCCGCCGCACAAACTCGGGCTGGCCGCTCAAATAATCGACCATTTCGGCTGGCACCGGGAGGTTCAGTGAACGGTGGGTGTTGCGGGTCATGCGCTTCTGTCCCCTCAGCGTCAGGTACCCCATGAAATATAAGGCCATGATGGAGCGCTCCTCCGAGTTTGGCCTCTCGAATACGGCATGGCCGTACTCGTGGGCGAGCACGTATGTGTACATCAGGGCCGAGGTTCGGTCCATCCGGTTCTTTTTGGACCACCCCTTTATGACGTCCGTTCCCAGGTAAATGGCGTTGCTGGAACCGTGGTGGTACGTGTCGCGCTCGGTCCCGATTCTGACCGAGCAATCGCAGCCTGTTGTCGTTCCGAACGAAGAATGGAGGGCCTCCACCAATGACAAAAGCTCGGGCGTCAGGTGTGGCGGGAGCCTGTTGCTGAAGCGTTTAATGCTCATGTGTTTTCGTGCATGCGCCGGTAATCCGGCTATATGGGATGATATTACAGAGTCCTTTGTTCATATAGCAAGACCTTTTTATAATACAATGCAGTAATATTACAGGAAGGGGGCGAAACCTCAAAATATGACCGGAAAATCCCAAAACGCGGGAACCTCCAGGAATTCATTCGGCCGGCGTTGCCCCCTGGCGCCGGCGCGCCGGCTGCGGGAGGGGGAACTTTCTCGCCGGCGCGGCTCCGCTTCACGAAGGCGCCTCCACGAAACCACCGCGGTGGCGCGGTTTTCGAGGATGGGAACCGTGCCTTCCCGCCGGGAGCCCAAATCGGCGGCCTTGTCCCCGGCGCGCATGTGCGCCAGCTCCGGGTTGAGATCTTCTCCAATTCTGTATGAATCTTCCGTTTTCCGGATTCGTCCTCCGGCGTCAAAATCTCGTTTGGCGGAACGCGGGCTTCAGTCCCCGACTCGAGGCCGCACTCTTTGCACGCGTCCCGCAGCAGGAACAGGGGCAGCTTGGCGTTGAGGCCCTTCTCGGATCCAACGTGCTGGAGCAACAGGCGGTACTCGGTCCTGGTGGTGTGGTTCGAGATGCCTCCGAGCTTCAGGAAAGAGCACCGCGGCATCAGTGCCCTGTTGGTCTTCCTCGTGCGGAGGCAGGGGCGGTACTTTGGCGTAAAAAACAAGGGATGCCGTTCTTGACCTTCCGCCGGCCCAGGCGGCCGTCGCAACAGGAGCCTCTCGGTGATGTTGATCTGCCTGAGCGGCGTGACGGGGGCTGCGGTTTGGCGCCTGGCCGAGGAAGGCCCTCAGCTTGGCCGGTTGTCTGAGGTCTTTCTTCCGATGCTCTTCATGCGCAGATCGCTTCGTGTTCAACATTCTGGATCAGGCTGAGCAGGTTCGCCCTGTTCTGCGGAACCCATCCTGCTGCGAAGGCGGAGCATCTTTGGCAGCGCGCCGATGTCTTCCCCGGGTAGCGCCGCTTGATCGCCCGGATATAAAGTGAGGCGAGCGCGTAGAGTTGCCAGGCGCCGTCTCGGACGTTCCCGATCGGGACGTTGCCCCCGGTGCAGCAAACGCCCTGCAAATCTCCTCCGGGTTCTATGGTAAAGATGGCGCGGCCGTCCCAGCACTCGCATACCTGGTACCCGATCCCGTTTTTCGCCGCGCGTCCAACTGGGGAAATCTTGGCTTCTCCGGGGGAGCGCCTGTCCACGTAAAAGCGCCCCTCTTTGGCTGCCTTCAGCAGTTCCGCGATCCACTCGTGCCCCGGGGCAGCGCAGCCCTTGTCTTGGGCCTCCGCGTAGTCGTCCTCAGAAAGCTCCAGGCCGCATTTTGAACAGACCATGCCTGACAAGGCCGCCTCGCATTCCGGGCAGACGGCTTGGAACTCGTAATGATCGAAGGGGCACTCGAGCGCTGACTCCAGTCGGCTGACCTTTCGTCCGCCACCGCCGCAATCCCGCAGGTTGGTGTCTTCGAACATCAGGCGCTTCTCGACATAGGACCGGAAAGGATCGTGGTACTCGGTGTTTGAAATCCGGATGCTCATCTCGCGTTCCCTGATGAACTGTCCGGCGGCGGCGGCAAACTTGCAGAGGCTCTCCCAGGATTGAAGAAACCAGCCGTTCGTTGTCATCTCGAAGTTGACCCTGCCACACGCCGAGTGGTTGGAGAAGCAATTGAGGATGCGCGAGAACTGCTGGAGATCCTTGGTCGGTTCGCCTCCAATGAGGTTCAGGCAGACGGAGTAGCCGGCCTGATCGAGCTCCCCTGCCAGCGCCATGATGCTGTCAATATCAGCATTGCTCATCCACTTTTCGTGTGCCTTTGAAAGGGGGTGGGAGGAAAACATGCAGTGGGCGCAGGCGAACCCGCAGGCGTTGGTCAGGCGGAGGTTCAGCGCCGCTTCTCCCTGCTCCTCCTCCGCCGCTTCGAAGAGGTTGCGGATATCTGATACTTTGGCTTGCAGGTCCGCCTTCATACCAGGGAAACCTCGCGCTGCTGAGACGGGGCCATTCGCTTCGTGGGGAGGCTCCCTTGGATGCCAACTTGCCCGAACAGCCTCAGGCTGTTCTCCGGCTCCTTCTGCTCGACAGGGGTGTATTCCAGAAAATCGTGGTCGTTCACCAGCACATCCGAAGGCGCCAGAGTCATGGCGAGGATGACGGGCCGGATTTCTTCCCTTTGCCGCTTCGATGCCGCTTTTTTTCTATCGTGCCGGGCCGTGTGGCTTGCAAAGTATCCAGCTCGGTGCGGGCACGTCGTGAAGAATACGGCCGTGCTCTTAAACTTCCTGTCTCGAGGCCAGACCCTCTGGCTGGGTGTGACCGGGGAGATAACTCCGGCCTTTTGAACCCGTGCCCACCTCTGCGATGAGGTTCCGTGATAAACGGTGATCTTGTCCGCGTTGAGCATTTGCCCCGCCGTGCCCGCCAGAATCCCGTCGACGCGCGCCCAGTTGCCCCAGTAGACCTGCGTATCCATGGTGACCAAGCCGCGGCGCAAGAGCTCGGCCAGCAGCGGGACCGTTTCAGGGCTGTGGATGGAGCGTACCGCCCCCCACTTGAAGGAGTCCCGGTAATGGTCCAGGATCAAGGCTCCCTTGTATGTCATAAAAACGCCCGTGGTGTCCCAGCTGCTGAACAGCGCGTCACCGTCGACCGCATGCAGAAACTCGGCCCATGACTTGAACTTGGGCGCGCCGCCCCTTGGGTTTTGGGGCGCCGTGTCGAAGTTCTCCCACTCGAACAGGTAGGTGTTCTGCTTTCCCAGGCAGATGAAGTATCCTTCCTTGGCGCGAGGAGTCTGTCGGTAATCGAAAATCATATTTTGTGTTTGACGAACCACTGACCCTCCCGGTCCTGATTTGACCTCCTCAAATTACGAGAGCTTGACTGGCTTCTCATTCTCGTCGAGAAAAACGATGTTCACAGGATCTCCCTCATGATCCTCGATATCCAGGCTGGTGGACAGCACGGTTGCGTAGGCCAGCCCGTCCTCCGTGATGATAACGCCAATCTCCTTGCTTTTCTCCCTCCACCAAGAGAGGCGAATCACCTGGTTCTGCCCGTCGCCGTTGACCGGGCTGAACAAGACCTTCTCGACACGGGCTTCGTCGACCAGCACCTTGTGTGATTCGAAGAGTTGGATCAGGCGCTCTATCTTCTTTTCTCTTTGAGGGCTCATATGATTTAATTGTGTGGCATTCTTTTGCTTCTCACTGAAAACCAGCTTCTGGCATGGGAAGCATCCGGTGGCCGGAACCGTGCCCAACGGCATGTCGCCGGGCGCCAAGAGACCGAGGTTGTGTCAGCAGTCCGGGCAGCGGCCCGGTTTGTTCTCTTTGAGCGGTTCGGGAGTTTTGATTTCCGTGGTCTCCGGCAGTTTCCATTGGATGGCCGGGTGATCCAGCAGCTTCAGGATGCTGTCGCGCGGGTTCTCTGCCTTGATATCCTCGATCAGCTCGTCAAAGGCCGGGTGATGCGGCATGGAGGAACAACCCAGCGAGCGCTGGCCTAGAGGCGCCTCCAGAATGCGGCCGAATGTGTACGGTGGGTTGCCGAACAGGGTGGAAAGCGTGACGATGTCGGAAAAAGTCGGGGACAAGTACACCTCAAATTTGCTGCCGAAAAAGTTCTTGAACCGCGCCCACAGCTCGGCCTTGGGAGAGTCGCATCTTGATCCGTAGTGGTGAGGGTCTCCGCCCAGGAAGCGCAGCAGTTGGGAGGCGATCTTCAACGTGTCGCCCGCCCGCACAAAGTCGATCAGCTCCACGATCTGGCGCTTGGGGAGCAGGGTTGAGGACTGATAGCGTTCGGAGAGCGGGAAAAACAACTCGCTGGACGGGACTACGAAGTCGTCGATCAACTTCTGCGGGCTGACTGTTCCTTTGTAAGCGCCTGAAAAACCGTTGGGATCAAAAAGAAGGTGCGTTCCGTTGGATATCTGAATGACCTCGACTATCTGAGAGAGGCCTGGCCACAGCTCCGGCAGAAGGGAGCTGGCTTGAATATTCGCACGAGCCGCTTTTACGATATCCCGAATGCGGCTGTCCGCCGCCGGGGCAAGGTTGAGCGGCTTCAGCAGCAGCTTGCGCTGGCTGGCCTCGAGGAGGCCCCTCGCACAGTCTTGCGGGTGCGAGGGATCGGAACGCTGCTTTGCGGATGCTTGGCCGTAGCTCACCAGATTCGCTTCCAGAACGGCCTTCCCTTCGCCGGCATTGGGCGCCAGATCGTGCCCGCCATAATTATTATTATCAGCCAAGACGTCGAACCGAGGGAGAACCCGCTTGATGGGCCGATGGCACAGTTCGCTCCGCTCTTGCGCGGAGAATCCAGGATCTTGCTCAAATATGGAATCTGCCAGGCTGTTGATCAACGAAGCCCAGTTGGTTACGGATACGTACGCGGCATGTTGCAGCAGCTCGAAGTTTTCAACGACCCAAGGGAGCGCATCGTCCGTAACGTAAATGTGGGGGCCGTCAACCTGGTTGCCGGCGCACAGCCCGCTCGCGAAAGTGGTCTCCGGAGTAAGAAGGTTCAGGGACTGGTCGTTCCGTTCGAGAAGGGTTTTGCATGGCCGGCTTTCAGCGAACACTTCGCCGTTTTCCAGGAGAAGACCCAAACTTCCCTTTAAAGGAGATTTGCTGGAAAGCGCAAAGGCTTTCAGTATGGCCACCCTCCACATCGCTGATCCCGACGCTGTCCTCAGTGGGAGCTTGGTTGCCTTATCTTTATTGATTGAAAACCGGAAAAACTCGTTCCCGGGATTGGCGGCCAGCAGCGCCTCGGCTGCCACGGAACAGTTCGGAAGACGGTCCAGACGAAAATTTAAAGCCCTGAGGCTGTTTTGCTTGCCAATAACGGAGCCGAGGCTGATGGGGTTCATCGCTGCTGGACGCGTTTCCTCCACTGTGCGATTTGAGCCTGGGCGGGAGAAAATCCGCCGGCCAAAAGCTGTTGCAGTATCTCCTTGAACATGGTCGGCGGGATAGCGTCGGCCACAAATTGGCCAATCAGGAAAGCTTGAGCTTTGGCGCGATCTTCCAGGTTGGCGAAAGTGATCTTGAGGGCTGCGACTTGAGGTTTGCTGAGCAGATTAGGCCTGTTGTTAACGGTGCGAAAAGTCGAGATCAGGGTTTCGGGGTCCTGGAGCAGCTCTTTGATGCGATCTGTAGTAATAAGCTCCTTTGTGCGGTCGAAGTGGTTGTGGAGGGCTGCTCCCGCCTCTTTGATCGAGTAACCTGCTGTCCTCAAGGCTCCGAACAACGGGATCAGCCGTAGCTTCAACACAACCTGGTCGGGGTTGAGATTCGCGGTGGAACTGGATCCAAAATGGATGCCGAAAAGTTTCATGGTTTTGATTATAGCGCTTTTATGTTTATCAGCCTTTGAGCAGCTCCAACAACTGAGACTCCGAAAGGATTGGAATTCCAGTTTTCCGGGCCTTTTGCAGTTTGCTGGAGGTCCCGTTTGGATCGGCTGCGACCAGGTGCGTGACTGTTTTAGAAAGGTCATCCGTGCCGACGTGGCCGGCGTCTGAGATGAGCTTCCAGTAATGAGCTTTGGGCTGCGAGAGGGCGCCCGTGATGCAGATGACGCAGGCCCCCGGCTTCGGTTGCGCCTTCGGTTCGGGCTTTACGATCTCCAGGCCGTTGGCGAGGAACTTTTCGATCAAAGGCCTTTGGGCAAGCAGGTCCTTCTGCATGCGCTCGGCCATGTTTGGCACGCCGGCGGCCTTGGCCAGCCTGACGAGCTTGCCCGACAGCCAGTCGTCGAGCGCATCCATCTCGCCCGGGATGGCCTCCTGGATCAAGGT
>JBEKKG010000260.1:0-8928 GCA_050010835.1 Planctomycetota bacterium | reverse complement strand
TTTTGCCCCGTCAGCTTGGTCAGCGCCTCGTACAGGCGCCAGCGGAACTCATAGACCTGGATGTTCGAGTAGCCGTGCTTGTACTCGTTGATGAGCGGTTCAATGGCTCGCTTGTCACCAAGGTCACCCAGTGCGATGATCGCTGCGACACGCACCCATTCCCTGTCCCGGCCCTCATCGGTCGCCAGCAGAGCCAGAAGACCAGGCAGGGCCTCAGCCACCTTGGTTCTTCCCAGAGCAAGAATCACTGCTTCTCGCATATCCCTGTAGTTAGCCAGCTCCGCCTTGCCGAAGAGCCCCAAGAGGACCTTCGCTCCCGCCGGATCGGAACCGCCCATCTGGGCGAGGCAGCGCAGGGCGTAGAGCCTGATTTCCTCCGGCCCGGACTCAAGCAACGCACGCACAGCGGGACGGGCTGCCTCGCCCTGCGCCGCAAGGGCCTCGCCAATGCTCTGGCGCAGCAACTTGGTATTTGGGTCTTTGTCCTGCATGAGCGACGCCAGTTTCTCGATCACGGCCGGCGAGGCAGTCTTGCCCTGAGCCTTGATCGTCTCCAGCGCCGCCCTGCGCACGGCAATGCCAGGGTGGTCAAGTGCGCCCACAACGGCCTTTAGCGCGTCCACTTGCGTGTGCTCGGCCAAGTCCCTGACGGCCGCATAGCGCGTCAGCTCGTCACTTGAGGCCGCGTCGGCGAGCAATGCGGGAAGGTCCTTCTTGGCTCGTCCTGCCAGGCTCTTTCTCATATCCGCCTCGTGATAGACAAGTTTTACCAAGGAGGCGACAGGGTCGGGGTACCAGCAGCGGAACAGCAGCACGTCGCCGCCGGCCACGCCATCCACAAAGATGCCAAGCTTTGTCTCAAGAAGGCCGCTCTCAACGGCCACAATGCCGAAGGCCTTGGGCCATTTGACACGGGCGAACTGGTCCCTGGCGTTGGTCGTGAGCTGTCCGAGGTTCGGCGAACTGTATGGCGCCGACCAGCGGTAGAACTCCCCATTGCTCCATTCGGGAATAACCAGGCAGTCAGGATGTGCCTCCTGCAGCTTCTGCATCAGGACGGTGGCTTTGGGGTTGTTTGAATCCAGATAGTAAAGTGTGGTCCCCCAGCGTTTCTTCGCATACTGGATCTTCTCCGATATAAGTGCGAAGGGATCGGCGACTTCGCGCTGCGTCCAGTCGCGTTTTCCGGGCGTCGCCTCATGGTACTCCGTCGGCCGGACCGTCAGCCCCGTCCGAAAGCCGGCATCGCTGAACTTCTTCATGAACGCGTCCGCGAACCGGTCCATCTCTGGCACCGCCTGCGGCAGCTTGCGCGGGTCGCCAACATAGCTGATGGCATGAGGCTTCTCCTGGCCTTCCAGGTCCCAGACGATGACTCCCTGCGCATTCTTGTCCTTCAGTTCGACGATGCACCGGTCGGCATAGGCCATCAGCGCCTTGCCGAAGGCGGCCAGCCCTTCCTCCGTGTTGATATTCTCCTTCTCCCTCAGGCCGGTGATGTAGCCGCGCGGGTTGCCCGGCCAGCGGGTGTCTGCTTGGGCGATGAAGGCGGTGCCTATGGCCCGGCGATCCAGCCATTGTAGAGCCATCGGGGTCTTGCGTCCGATCTCCTCAAAGTCCTTGGCGAACAGTTCCAGGTTCCCCGTCCCCTCCGGGGCGAAAGTCAAACAGACCTTGAACTGTATCTTCTGGCCCGCCGCCACCGGCTTCCCGCTGTTCTTCACGCACAGCGGTGTGAAGCCGCTCTTGTCGGTGTAGCACTTGCGATACTCGCCAACATAGTCGTCATGCACAAAGACCCCGACCTCGCACCCGGGAGCGGCAAAACCCCAAGCGGTGCCAAACCACTCGCCCTCGCAGTTCCAGTAGTTAAGCAGCGTCTTGAGCGCCAGGAGGCGGATGTTGAACTCCATGTCGGCGTCGCTGGTGTTGTTGAGGCATAACGTGGCCTCCAGCCTGTCTCCCTGGAGCACATAAGCGGCCTCGAGGCGGCAGATGTCGTGCTCAGCGACGGCCGTACCGCTCTTGAAATCGAAGGAAGCCTTGACTCGTTTCGGCTCTATCCACTTCGGTTGTCCGCTGTCCCCCTTGCGGCGCAGGCAGCAGCCCAGCTTCAAGCAGGGCTCGCCCTTCTCGGTAGTTGACACAAGCGTCTCATTGCCAACTGCGATCGCGAAAACGCCTTCATCCGGCTTGGAAACTGTCCGCGCCAACTGCTGCGGATGCGCCGCGTCCGCGGGCGTTTGCGCAGCCTGGCAATGCGCCAGGGCTGCGAACGCCACGATGGTTGCGGCCAGCTTGCTGCTCATGTGCCTCTTGCTCTCTGCGCGCCCATTTGCCATGTTCATCAGCGTCCTTTAGGGCAAAGCCACCATCCTGTTCCACACATCAAACGACTCCCTGGCTCCGCGTTTACTTCGGCACTGCATCCGCGTTCTCCACTAACGGTATTGCCTGTGACGGAGACGGACGTCGGGGTGGTGGCGAAGCCAGTGGCATCACTTCTCACGGCGTGCAGGCTGGTTCCACTGCCGGTGAAACCAACCTCACCTGCTCCGCGCGGATCGCAATACTCCACCCCTTGATACTTCAGGGACTGCAGTCCCTTCTCGTTGACTTTGATCTGTACGGGATCGGCGGCGAGCACCGTCCCGCACGTTGTCCAGACCAGCAGTGCTGTAGCCAGCGCCTTCCTCATCTGTCCTTGGTCCATCGTCTTTCCTTTACTTCTTGATTTTGCTTTCCATCCAGCAGGCCCAGCGTGCCTCCGCTGTGCTGCGCCAATTCGGCAATCCGGCGGGCAAGTTCGGCGTATACACTCACTGTCTTGGCTCCGCGGCTTCTACTATGATCAGCCGGAAATCGTGGTGCTCGACTGGAACGGTCAACCGACCGTCGGCGCTGACGGCAAGCTGGGTTTCGGGCTTTTCGGCATCCGAGGCTTTGCAGGTGGCCGGCAGGCCGAGTTTTTTGAAGTCGAGCCGGACGTCGGCCTCGGCCTTTTCGCCCCAGTTGACCACGCCCACAAGCACCTTGCCGGGTTTGGCCCAACCGGCGAGGTAAACATTTTGTGTCGGGCAGGCCAGGCCCGAGTCTTTCTTCCAGTAACCGATGAATGAGACATCATCACCCGCGATACCGAAGCGGTCACGGGCGGCCATGATCGAACGCTGGCTCCCGTCGCTGGCGCTGTTGCCGGTGGGCAGAGCGTCATGCATCAGCACCGCACCGCTGTAGGCGCGCATCGCCTTGCGCTTGGCCTCGGGATCCCAGGCGCCCTGGTACTCGTTCATGAAGTTGACGTTGATGCCCCAGGTTCCCGGCACGATCGTGAAGAGCCGCTCCAGCGTCCAGAAGTCCATGAAATCCTTGCCCATTTCAGGGTAGATCACGTGGTGCTCACCGTCGTAGGCAACATCCACGGCCGCATTCCACGGCAGAATCTGGTTGTTGGTCATGTGGTTGACAATGACCGAGTCCTTGCCGTTCTCGTGGAACACGGCCCGCAACCGCAGAAAGAACTCCCGCATGCCAAACATGTTGAATTCCGGCTGCACGCGTCGGTCGGGGAGACGGTAGCCGCGTCCGGCATTGATGTTGTCGCAACACACCGGGCGGACATTGTCCAGATACCAGCCGTCAATACCGCAACTCTTGATCCAGTCGTCGAGATTCCAGATGATGTAGTCGGAGAGCGATTTACCGTAGAACAGCGGACCGCTCGAGGTTTTCCACGCTTCCCCGAAATAGGCCTGTTCGCCGGCGTCGGCCATTGTGTTGTATTCGAAATACGGCACGACCAGACCGCCGCCCTTGTGCACCTCGTCAGCCTTCTTGCGGCAGAGTTCCACGACCGTGGTGTGGGGCCGGGACTGCCAGATAGTGCTGCCCTTGCCGTCCGGATACACCCAACCACCGCCACCCCAGTCAAAGGTGCTGCCGCACCACCAGCGGTTGGCGCGCCAGGCGCCCTGCAAGGCTTTGGCGGGACTGGCCTGAAAGGCGAAAATAATCGTGCGCGGCGCGTCCATGGTGAATGCTTCCGAGATCAGGTTGAAGACCATCTCGACGCTCTTGTCCTTGCGCAGCAGCTCGATGGCCGGGGTTGTGCTGCTGGGCACCCAGCCGCGGTCGCTGTCCGCGAACCAACAGATGCCAGCCTCCGGATTCCCCACCCACACGTACGGGATGAACGAGCCGACGGTCATGGCCTGTGAACCGGTCTTCCGGCAGTCCCAGATCGTCCCGGTTTTGTCCTGTGGCAGGTATCCCATGTAGAACCCTTCGCGAATGCCTTCGCCCTTGCCGTACACGTAGCCGGCAACCGCCGGGTCAAGCGGAACGGCCATCTTGAGGGATTTGACATCCGCCTTGCCCTTGGGGGTCAGGGTCATTTCGACTTTGTACATGCCGTCGAATTCGGCGGTGACGTGGCTGGCGACCTCGATGTCGCCCAGCGTGGCACGTGAGTCGGCAACGACGCGGTGGCCGGCGGCGGATGCGATCTTAGCTGCCGCCCCCAGGGCTTCCACCGTCTTGCCGCCGGGCAACTCGGCCCGCAGGACAGCCGGCGCGGCGAACAGCGCGCGACCTTGCGAAACGACCTGCGCCGGCAGGCCGGCGGCTCCGATGGTCATCGTGCGCCCCCAAACCTCGATCTCCTGCCCCTTGACCTTCACTGGCGTCCACGGCGGAAGGACCTTCTCGATATTGCCAGCGGTGGTATTCCACCACTTGAATTTCCTGGCCGGATTTTCCTTCGAGAACTCGCTGGGCATCTCACGCAATACCAAGCCGTTCTTGCCGATCACGCTCAGTTTGGCCGAATACTTGCCCTCCGGCAGGCCGGCCAGAGGAATGAGCCCCCGAACATAGGCGGTTTCGTCTACCTTGTAGCTCTCCTGGGCTATCTTATTGCCGGCATCGTTCAGCACGGCCACATCGCAACGCTCGACTTGCCCGCGGTTGGCGTAGTCAATGAAATCGCCGATGATGCGCACGTAGTCGTTCACCGGATTGAGCGTCAACGTCACACCGATGCGGTCGTTGCTGTCAGGGGTTTCCAGCGCGAGGGTCTTAAGGTTGCCGAACTGGCGCATCGAAGCCCAGTCGAGATACGTCGTCTTGCCGTCGGCGGAGGTGACGCAGATGCGATAGGAGCCGGCCGGCTTGCCCTGCTCCGGGACCTTGTCGAAGTCCAGTGCGGTGCCCGGCGCGGTTGCCAGTTTGCCTTTGGGGACGTCGAACGTGCCGCTCTTCGTCATGCCGCCAGCGCTCGTGAAGCTCCAGGCCAGTCTGACCGCCTCATTGCTGAAAGCGGCCAGTTCCAGCCCGAAGGTCTGGGCCTGGGGATTGGCCACGCGCAGCAGGTGGATCGCCGGCGCGGACTTGGAGAGCAGCACCTTGGTGTGTGTATCGCGAACCGCGAAGGTGCTCGTGCCTTCGAACGAATTCTGTTCCCAGGGCTTTTTGTAATCGCGCGCCATCAGGACGGTCAACGAATCGCCGTCAGCGAAGGGCTTGTCACGATACATCCCCTGGCGCGGGATGGCGGCCTCCATTTCCCAGGCCCGCCCATCGGGGGTGAGACGGTTGCGGACGTTCCAGTTCGCTTTCCAGCCCAGGCGGCTGTTGCCCACGGCCGGCTCGTGCATAACAAGGTAGTGGGCTCCGGCGAAGTTCGCCAGGTACTGAAAGAAGACCGGTTGGCCGTCCGGGCTCTGGGAGCCGACGTCGAGAAAGATCTCGTAACTGTCGTCAAACACTACATTGATTTCATGCGACGTGTCGCGCAGGTTCTGGACGATGCGTTCCCCCTCACGCAGCGGCGAGCGCATGGCGATGTAAAGGTTGTCCTCGTCCCACATCATCCAGAAGCGCGTCTGCCGCGGGCTGACCTGCTTGCCTGTCGTTTGCAGGGCATTGACGCTTTCGGCGCCCTGCCACTCGACGTCGTTGATTACGCCGTCAATCACGGGCTTTTGGTACGCGTACGGCGCGGTGACGGTGGGCGTTTTGTAGCCGGCTATCACCGTCGCGGCCTGGGCCTGGACCCATGCTCCTCCGTTCCAGAGTGCAACCGCCAGGGCCAGGCTGGCGGCGAAGCGCTTCATCTTCATCCTGTTAATTCTCCTTGTGTGTAACTCCTGGTTGAAAAGTGCGCAGGTGATGGTCTAGAACTGCGGCACCCGGCCTGTATGTAGCGCATCCCACTCCGGGGTGCAAGCGGCTTGCCCCGTGGGACTTGAATCTTTGGATCTGTGTGGTTGCTTGCGGGTCAGTTCCATAAGCGTCTCTGGCTCAGCACGTTGACCAGGAAGGGAACACGCGGCCACTCAGCCCGCGGGAAGGCAGCGCCACGATCGAGCTCGGACCTTATAGCCAAGTGGTGCAAAAGGTGAGTCTCTGCACAAGAGGGCTCCTTTTCCACAAGATTCCATTCTGATCGATTATTGCCTGTGGCGCAGGGCAGGACAAGTGATTCTGCGCTGGTTCTTTGACATCACGCCTGCCCACCGCTCCGTTGGCCCTGTTGCCGGCCCCACTCGGTGGCAGAGGACGGCAGCTTGGCAGAGGCCAACGGCGAACTGATGGCCCTCGCCGCCGAGGTCCGCAAAGCGGATTCTCGATTATTTCAAGCATATCGTCCATGCCGTTTGAAATGGAGCTTGGTGCAGCACTATATAGGAACGCTGCGCCAGCCGCACCTGGCAGACAGGGAACTCAAAGGCACACCGCCAGAGGAACCGGCGCTCAATGGCCAGTACCACCTGCTGCAGGGCGCAGTGGCCTTCAGGCGGGGTGACATCGAGACAGGCGTGGCGGAATAGGGTATCGCCAACGGCACCGGTGCGCCTCGGCTGATTTTCGGAACATCACGCGCTTCCAAGCTTCTCGTTTCAGCATTCGTACTTCCACTTCGCACTTCGTACTTCCTACGGCGTCTTGCCATATTTCGATTTAGAATTGATCCCGCGGATGACGGGGCCGACGGTCGTCGCGTTGCGGTCAAGGGAAACGGATGCCTGAGGCGCTCGCACCACGACGCCGGAGGTTTCGTCCCAACTGAGCTTGGCCCCGTCCGCGCCCCTGGCCGGCAGCCCTGCCAGGACGGCTGCAACTGCAGCAACGCTCAACGCAAAGCGAAGGGGATTGGTTCTCATGGTCGGCGGCCTCACGTCAGTGGTCACTCTTCACGTTAGCACGGAGGGTACAGCCATGCAAAGGGCTGGGGCTGGTTGGCACGCCGGGTGGTCTTGTGCAAGGACGGAGCACCAGCTTAATTCCTGGCCCGAAACGCGTTACAATCCAGTGGCGGCGCCGCTGTATCTGTCCGCTGCCGCGCGACAGGCTGGCGTCCAAGCCGTCCGCGCCCGCCGCCCATCAACCCTCGCGCCCAGGCCCGCCGTCGGTGCGCGTGGGGACGGCGAGGGCGTGGAGCACGGCGGCGCCTTGATACCCCTCGCCAATGTTGTGCTCGGGCTTCTCGTGGACGTGAGGGACGTTATGTGCCCACGAACACGTCATGTAGTTCTCGCGCAGATAGTGATCGTAGTTCGGGCAGCCCGTGTCCACGATGAGCGGCAGACCGTTGGCGTAGAGGACGTAGTTCGGCCGTCCGTGATGGTCGTGCCAGAAGTCCCGCTGTGGCATGGCGTCAAAGAAGAGGTCAAAGCGCTTGTTGCCGATGCGGCCCACCTGGCTTTTGCGCAGCAGGACAGACTTGCGGCGCTTATCTGCCCTCAACGGCAGCAGGCGGTCGACGATCTCAAAGTCCTTCTCGGCATCCATCGCGCCGGCATCGTTGAAGAGCAGCGTTGAGCGCAGGCCGGGTACTCGCGGAAAAGCCCCCGGTCATAAGGATGTCGCGCTGGGCGCGCTCGCAGGCCATAGATCTCCGCGATGTAGGGCTTCCTGAACACGTCCATCGGCTTCCCTCCCGCCTTGAGTGAGCGACTCACTTCGTCACTTTGGCATTCTTCAGCGCCTCGAACCTGACCTGCGCCGGAATCTCATTCCTCGGCGAGGCCTCGACGTCCGGGCCGTACGCCGGCCAAGCGAGGTCCTTCGGCCAGAACGCCGGCTTCTCCTTGAGGTACAGCGAGGGCGGCAACTTCGTGTCCACGGGCAGCGGACCCCAATCGGTCTTGCCCTGCACCACGTTGCCGGCGATCAGCACGTTCCGCGGCCCGCGCGGCGCATCGTGCTTCTGCAGGAGTATCTCCGAGTCGTTCGCGAGATAGTTGCCCACGATCACCTGGTTGTCGTTCTCGCCCATGATGGCGATGCCGCAACCCTCTTGCCAATAGGCGTAGTTCTTCGGCTGGCCGAGGGGCTTGTTCCGGAAGAAGAAGTGCGGACCGTTCGTAGTGTGCGAGATGTCCACGCAGCCGTTGTAGAAGACGTTGCCCTCAAGGAGCACGTGGTGGGGGAAGTTCCCATGCGCGACCACGTCGGCGGTAATGAAGCCGCTCGTGATGCCGTTCTGGGATTTCTGGTTGATCCAGGCCTCATTGACGCGGTCCTTGGGCGCCTCCGGAGAGTGCATGAAGTCGCGCAGGCGATCGACGCTGAAGTTGTAGGCGTAGATGCAGTAGCTCGCACCGGTCTCGGTCGCCAGGAAGTGGCGCAGATCCTTCAGCACGCAGTTCTCGACCTTGCAGAGCGTTGATAGGTCGCGGAGGTTCACGCCGTATCCGTAGCCGCCGGGGCCTTTCTCCTTGGCCTCGTCGAAGAAGCATCCTTCGATCACGACCTGGTGCGAGTACGCCACTTCCACGTGGTGCTTGTAGGGATTCGATGTCTCGATATTCCTCAGGTAGACGTTGCGCGCGCGCTTGAGGTGGAAGATCCGCCCCTGGCGGAAGGCCTTCTCGGGGATCGCATCCGGCATCACGACACGGAACCCCTCGAATCCCACGTTGCACA
>JBEKKG010000259.1:0-8929 GCA_050010835.1 Planctomycetota bacterium | reverse complement strand
ATCTTGGCGGTGAAGCCGTCTGGGAGCGCCGGCGTCCCGCCGGCATCGGCCGAGGCCGGCGGGACGCCGGCGCTCCCAGGAGAACAGATAAAGATATTCGCCGGCTTGATGTCGCGGTGGATGACGCCGTGGTCGTGGGCGTGCTTCAGCCCGCGCGCCACCTGGATGGTGACTTCAAGCGCCTTGTCCCAGGGCAGGTACTGTTCGCGCTTCAGGATTCTGTCGAGCGTGTCGCCCTCGCAATATTCCATAGCATAGTAATGCGTGCCGGACTCCTCGCCGACATTGTACGCCACGACGATGTTGGGGTGGTTGAGTTTGCCGGTGGCCTGGGCTTCGCGGCGGAAGCGGGTGAGGAACTCGCGCTCATCGGAATACTTCTTCGGCAAGACCTTGACGGCAACTTTGCGCCCGGCCATCGTATCTTCGGCGAGATAAACGGCGCCCATGCCGCCTTCGCCGAGTTTCTTCAACAGTTTGTAGGGGCCGAGCTGCCCGGCGCCGCCGGACTCTTCGGCCTGGGCCTTCTTCTCGATCTTCTCGCGTATCGCCGAATTGATGACGCCTTGTTTGACGAGCACATCGGCCAGCGGCGTGGTGACGCCCTTTTTCGCGCTCTCGGCTTGCGCGGCGCGGGCGGCTTCGAGTTCATCGAAGGTGACCATGCCCGCCTGTTGGGCGGCGCGAGCGAAAGCTTCGTCAGGGGCGTTGCCGGCCATGAACGATCCTCAACAGGTCAACACCAACAAAAGTGAGATTACACGCAACAGGACAACAGGTCAACAGGACGGCAAGCCAGCGGGCCAGCGGGCCATTGCCTGGTTGGCTTGTTGGCCTTTTGGCCTGTGGTATACTACAGAGGGGGCAATCGTTCAGTCCCACCCCAGCCTTCCCCGCATCCGCGGGACAGAGAATGGGAAGTATGGGAAGTATGGGAACGATGGGAGGACTCATCATCATTTCTTCCCATCTTTCCCATCCTTCCCATTCCTCCCATTCTTCTCATCCACTACCCTTTTGGGCGGGGAGGGCCGGGGGGACTGAACGGTTACCGCAGGGGTGATTGATGATCGTTGAAATCTCGGATCTGCGGGTGGACTACCGCACTGGCGGCGAAGCGTTGACAGTTATCAATATTCCCGCATGGAGCGTCGCGAAGGGGCAGCAGGTTGCGATTTCGGGTCCCTCGGGTTCCGGCAAATCAACACTGTTGCACGTCCTGGCCGGCTTGCTGCCTCCCAGCGGCGGCACGGTCCGCGTCTGCGGCCAGGAACTGACCAGCCTCAACGAATTTCAGCGCGACCAGTTCCGCGCGCGGCACGTGGGTGTGATCTTCCAGAGTTTCAACCTGTTGCAAGGTTATACCGCGCTGGAGAACGTGCTGCTCGGGGCGACTTTTTCCCATAAACATCCGGAGCGGGCCACAGCCAGGCAGTTGCTGGGCGAACTGGGCATGTCGCACCGGCTGACGCATTATCCCAGCGAGATGTCGCTGGGGGAACAGCAGCGCGTGGCGATTGCACGGGCGCTGGTCAAGCAACCGGAACTGATTTTGGCCGATGAACCCACGGGTTCGCTCGACCCGCGCCATGCCGGCGATGTCGTGCGCAAATTGCGTGCAGTCTGCCAGGCGCACGGCTGTTCGCTGGTCGTCGTCAGCCACCAGGTGCAGGTAGTGGAAGCCTTCGAACTGCACGTTGATTTTATGACTCTGAACCAGGCGTTCACGAATGAAACAGGGCCAGTGCAAGCGGCGCCCGTGACAGCGAAGGAGGGCGCATGAGGTTCTGGCAAATCGTCCTGCGCAGCCTGCGCCAGCACTGGCTCTCCACCAGCCTGGCCATGTTCAGTATCGCCTTGGGGGTCGCGCTGCTGGCGGCGGTCGCGTCGTTGCGCGAACAATCGCACCGCAACTTCACGGAAGAGGGACTGGGCGTGGACGCGGTGCTGGGCCCAAAAGGTTCGCAGCTCCAAATCGTGCTGAACGCCGTCTATCATCTCGAAGAAATGCCGGGCAAGATCAAGTGGACGTATTACACAAAAGTGCTGAAGGATCCCATTGTTGAAAGCGGAATCGCGTTCGCCACGGGCCATTCCTATGCGGGCTTCCGTGTAAACGCCATTGAAGATAGCTTCTTCACGGATTTTGAATATGTGGCCGGACAACACTTCTCATTCCGTCCGGAAGACGGAGGCCAAGGCCGGGTGTTTCAGGCCCGCGAAGAGGCGGTCGCGGGCTGGGAAGCCGCCAAGGCGTTGCATCTGCACTTGGGCCAGACGTTCAACCCGGTCTGCGGGATCAATGCGGGCGATCCGGTCCATGTCAACGATGACATCAAGTTCGTCGGGATTATGGCCCCCACGGGAACCCCACACGACCGGGCAATCTATATCCCGCTGAAGACCTTCTATACGCTTCAAGGCCACGATGAGGTCGCGAAAATGGCCGATGATGAGGAATTCCGTGAGATCAGCGGTGCGTATCTGAAGATCAAGCGCATCCGCGGCGGCGCGATGCATCCCGGCATTCAGGAATTGAAATACAACATTGACCAATCGTCTGCGGCGCAGTTGGTCATCCCCAATGAAGTACTGCCGCGTCTCTTTACGATTATCGGCTGGGTGGACCGCGTCTTGGTCGTCATCGGCGCATTGGTGACATTGCTGGCGGCGTTGTTCCTGGTCGTGGCGCTGATTTCCGCCTTGCGGGAGCGGCGCCGGGACATCGCGTTGCTGCGGGCACTGGGCGCGCAGCGGTACACGGTCTTTGGACTGATGCTCTGCGAATCGCTGGCGATCACGTTGTTGGGGGGCGTGCTGGGCATACTGGCTGGGCATGGGTTGACGGCCATTGGCTGCCATTTCATTGCGGCGGAAACCGGGCTGCGGTTTTCGCCGTGGTTCGTTTCGGTGGCCGACGTGTGGTTGCTTCCGGGGATGGCCGCGCTGGGAGTGCTGGCCGGCATCGCCCCTGGAATTCAGGCTTACAGGCTGGGTGTGCTCAAGAACTTGACGCCCATTTCTTAGGGGCGAGGGGCTAGGGGTGAGGGGTTAGGCGCGATGCTACGAACTACGACAGGAATTCTGGCAATACTTTCGGCTTGGCTGCTGCTTGCGGCAAACAAAGTTCTGGCCGAAGAGCATGGCCACGAAGCCGCTCACGGCGGTTGCTTGAACGAATTGTGCGAATGCGAGAACGGCCACGCTGAAGTAAAAGTCGAAGGCAACCTGTTGCGGCTGTGGTTTGTCGGCGGCGGCAACGATACGAAGAAGTCCGTGAGAGTGCCCGATAAGGAACTCACGTTGACGGTCAAGGGTTCCAACGGCGCGGCGGATAAGCAAGTCGTGCTGAAAGCCAAACCGATTGAACTGGCCGAAGAGAAGGTCGGCGACTGTTCGTGTTTTGAAGGCCAGGCCGATTGGCTGAAGGATGTTAAGGAGTTCGTGGCCACCGGGAGCGTGATGTTCAAAGGCAAGAAGACCGCAATCCGGATAGAATATCCTAAGGGCTACGATCCGGATCATGATGCACCGGTGAAGAAGTAGCGGCGGAAGGAGATGCAACCATGAGATTATTCGTCCGCCGACCTAGACTGCTGGCCATCGGCTTGCCCGCCCTGGCCTTGGCGTTTGCGGCAAATCACGCGGAGTACTACTTCCGGGGAACGAAAGCCGCTGCCGCGCAGCAGACGGATCAAGTGGTCGTGCGCATGGAGACGGGACCTGCCGGGCACCAGACGTTGGGCCTCCAAGAGTCCGGCACTTCGGCCTTCCTCCACTTTGCCACTCTGGCGCAGTGGGCCTTCAATCCGAAGGCCCCGACGCCCTGTCCGCCGGGCATCCAGGCGTTGGCCGGCCAGCAGGCCAGATGCGTCGGTTTCATGTACCCACTGGCGCAAGGCGAGAAGATCAAAGTGTTCTGCCTCTTGCGCAGCACGCAAACCTGCTGCTACGGGCCTAAGCCGCAGTTCAATCAATACCTGTTCGTGGAAATGCCGCAGGCGGTCAAGTTCGAGCGGCTCACGCCGGTGGTTGTTTCGGGGAAGTTTCTTGTTGATCCCAAGCCTCAGGACGGTTACATTTACCGCATGGAAGGGACGTCGGTACGGCCGATATCCGAAGACACCCCGGACGTGGATGCCGCGCAATTCGCCGCAGAATCGAAACTCCCGTTGTTCGATTTCGCCCTGATGGCGGAACTGGACAAGCGCAAGCAGCTTACGCCCGAACTGCTGGCGCTCGACGGCAAGCCCATCGTGCTCGAAGCCAAGGTCCTCGAACAGACTTCCGACAAGCCCCCACAGTTGATCGTCGGCAAGGCCACGCCTGTACTAGCCACCAAGCCCGTGATGCCGACCGTTTTTACCGCAGTCATGGTGTCACCGCAGGACGAGGCCCAAGTCCCTCCCGCCTGGAAGCAGAAAGCCGTCTTTGCCGGCACCCTCCAGATTGTCCGCTCCGAAACAGAATGGGATAACGGCATCGTGCGCCTGCAAAATGCAACCTTGTGCGCACCCCGGGCAGACAGCCCAAAACTTGTCTACGCCAATGTGCTATTCATGCCGGTTTACGTGGAAGTGCTCCTGGCGGCAGCGTTGCTTGGCCTGTGCCTCTGGCGGAAGCCGGAGGCAGAGCCGTGGAACGTCACGCCATGAGGAATGTCATCGTCCATAGGGAGAGTTTACTGATGTTCAAGAACACCCTGTCCGCCGCCTTGGCCCTGGGACTTCTGTGCGGCGCCGCCGCGGTGCCAGCGGGTGAAGCACCTGCCGAACGGAAGATTGCAGCCGTGGTGAACGGAGATGCGATCTACGAAAGCGAACTGGCCGAAGGCCTCCCCCCGAAACTCTTTGGCAGCACGCTCAAGGGCCTCAAGACCATGAAACTGGAGCGCGCGATGACCCGGGTAATGGTCCGCCACTTCCTGACCCAGCAGCAAATCAAGGTCGCCGACAGCGTGGTTGATGAGCAGATCGCCGAGCTGCGCAAGAACCCGCCGCCCGCGCCATGCACGTGCTGCGTCTACACCTCCCTGGAGGATTATCTGACGGGCGGGCTGTACACGCTGGCCGAATACCGCGAGATCCTGCGCAATGACACGGGCATGAACCAGTATGTCGAGCAGATGTGGTTGAAGAGCTGTCCCGATGAGGCCGCGCGGGTGAAGCTGGTCGCCGGCCAACGCGCCGGCCTTGAGGCCCAGTATTTGAAACTGTGGCACATCTTCTTTTCGGGAGCGGCAAGCAATGCGCCGCCCGGAACGCCGCCCACGGCCCAGCGCGCAGAAGCCGCCTGGCAACGCCTGCAGAAGGGCGAAGCCTTCGCTGACCTGGCCAAGGAACTGTCCGATGACAAAGCCAGTATTCCCGAGGGGGGCTCCCTGGGTATTGTAGACCGCGAGAGCAGCCCGTTCGGCGCGGCCACGATGGCCGCCACCTTGGCGGCCCTGAAGCCGGGGACTTACAGCAAGCCGGTTGAAACGTTGTGGGGCTACCATATCTTCAGACGCGAAGCGCTCACTGACGCGGATATTCTCAAGATCCTCAAAGACCGTTTCATGGAAGACAAGGGCAACGAAACGATGAAGACGTTGCGTGAGACTGCCAAGGTCCAGTGCGCGGCGGGATACGAAAGTGTGCGGCCGTAACACGGATTCTTCACCGCAGAGACGCAGAGAGCGCAGAGAACAGAAGAGGGATTCGGCTTAATGACCATTAGGTTCATCTGTTCACTCTGCGTCCTCTGCGCCTCTGCGGTGAAGGAGTGGTCGGAAATGCAGGCTAAGGTTCAACCAGGGAGGAGGACTTACATAATGCGTGCGACATGTCTTGCGGCGGTGCTGTTGCTGGCGGCGTCCTTGTCGTCGGCTGAAGAGGCTGGCGCCAAACCCGCGGAAAAAGGAAAGGAACCCGCCAGCCTGTTTGACGGCAAGACGCTCAACGGCTGGAAAGTCACCGGTTGCGAGGCGGTGGTTGAGGACGGCGCCATCCTGCTCAAGGCCGGCAACGGCATGGTGCGGACGGAGCGCACTTACAAGGATTTCGTCCTCGAAGTGGACTGGAAGGCCCTCAAGGCGGACAACTGGGATTCCGGCGTCTTCTTCCGTTGCGGCGATGCGCCGCCCGGAAAACACTGGCCGCAACTCTACCAGTCCAACCTGCGCAAAGGCATCGAAGGCGACGTGGAGGAACTCCCGGCCGCCCGCAGCAAGGGTCTGACCAAGGCGCACGAATGGAACCACTTCAAGCTGACCCTCAAGGGCGCACATGCCGAACTGGAGATCAACGGGCAACCGGCCTGGAAGACCGACGGCGTGACCGTCCCCGAAGGTTTCATCGGCCTCCAGGCTGAGATCCCAGGCGGCGGCCAGTTCCTATACCGCAACATCACCGTCCTGGAACTGTAGGGGCTAGGGGCGAGGGGTTAGGGGCGAGGCCCTCGCCCCTCGTCCCTCATCCCTCGCCCCGCGTCCCTCGCCCCTCGTCACTTCTCCCCCGCTGCCTCCAGCACCTTCGCGATCAGTCCGCCTTTGGCGCAGGCCGCGCGGATGTCCTGGCCCGCGAACGCCAGCGGGTAGCTCCACACCACCATGTGGTCGTAGTAGTCATGGCCGTGGCAGGTCCCGCCCGTGGGGCCGCGCAGGCCGCAGGGCTGTGACCAGGGCATGGCGTGCGGGCCACGGAAGATGGTGTCGAGCATGGTTTGCGCGGCCTTGGCGCCTTCCTCGCGCCGCCCGCAATACAGATACACCATCGCCGCCGTGGCATTGCACTGGATGAAGATGTCGTCGGCCCAGCGTGCTTCGTTGCAGATCTTCCCGTCGGGAAAAACTGCGTCCACCATGCCGAACGGCGAGGCCGGCAGGTTCAGCCGGGCGATGGTGTCCAGCGCCTTCTCGATGCGCTCCTTGGGCAGCGGGTCGTCCAGGCCCAGGACGCGCGTGCACCAGACGCTGCTGAGCTGCGCGGCAAAGCAGGAGTCGTTGGGCTTGTGCGCGGCCGTGCCCGCGTAGGTGCGGTAATATGAGCCCGTCCAGAGCTTCTCCTCGTAAGCCTTCTGGCCTTTTTCGAGGCCTGAGCGCCATTTCGCGGCCTGTTCCTTGTCGCCGGCCAGCTCGGCCATCTTGATGCCGCAGACGAGCGTGGCCAGGCCTTTGCCGGCGGTGTAGGCGCTGGGACCGTGCCAAGGCCATTGGTCGAGCGGGTTGTTGCCGGGGAAGGACTCGCCCTCGACGGCGTGCGGGTGGTCCTCGACCAGGCCGTCGCCGTCGCGGTCCAGCCAGAGCATGAAGCTGATGGCATCGCGGGCCGATTCCCAGAAGTCTTTGAGGAACTGCTCGTCGCCCGTGCGCAGGTAATAACGATAGACCATCTGCGCGTACTCGCCCGCGCCGCAGGTGTGCTGGCAATGATAGCGCGGGTCGCGGATGGCAAAGCCCATGCCGAAGCAGAACGGCGGCTCGCCGCCCCGCAACTGAAAGTAGCGGATGGCCTTGAGCGTCGTCAGCTCCAACTCGGGGAAGAAGAACAAAGCCGGCCAGTGTCCGAAGAAGCGGCAAGGCATGGTCTCTGTCAGCGCGCACGTCGAGAAGCTCTCATTGACCAGGAACAGCCCCTCTTCGCCCACCAATCGTCGGGGCGCGTCTTGGCCAGCCAAACCGAGTTCTTGGTCAGCGTGTACGGAACGTTCACCAGTTCCTCTTTGAGCCAATCTGGCAGAGCGGAACCGTAGATGACATCCTGCCAGGCGAGCACGCGCCGCAGCCATTCCTGGTGTTTCGCCGCGGCCCTGGCGGCCACGGCCTGCGCGTCGTTGAAACGCTCGGCGTACTTGTTCTTCTCGACACGGCCTGAGCCTTCGCGCAAGTACGGCTGGTGCCAGGCGAGGATAAAGCGGACCGTGCGCTGCTCGCCCGGCTGCAAGTCGCACGCGGCGGAGACCCGCACGCCTTGCTCGTCCGCGTGCGCGGCGCCGTTCTCAACCGCCAGGGCGTAAGTGTGGCGCACCCAGCCCGGCAGTCCTTCGAGCGGCTTATGAGTCACTTGCACACCCGACCAGCCGGCAGCGGCGAACTGCGCCGCTTGCCCGGCAGGAAAACCGCCGGGGTCGAACGCCAGTGTGGCGCTCTGAGCCTTGTTGTCGAGATTAGTCAGAGTGACTTCGAAGACGGCGGCTGGAGTGTTGCACTCGACGGCGTCGCCTGGGATGAAGGGGCTGTATGCGCGCAGGGCAACTTTCAGCGGCGCATCTATTTCGTACTCGACATCCGCCACGGGGAAGTGTCCGAAGTAGCGGACGGCTTTCGCCGGAATCGCGGGCGCCCCGCCCGCCTTGTTGTCCGGGGTGGTGGCCAGGACCAGCCGGCGTTCCGCCAGCGTCAGAAAAAGGCAGGGCTGGTTCAGCAGCACCGGCGCAGGATAGCGGTTGAAGATGGCCGTCTTGCCCAAGCGGCCGTCAGGGTCAAGGTTTATGTAGCCCGTGCCGAGCCCGCCGAGCGGCATGCCGCCCTGCTCCAGCCCACTCGCCGGGTAGACCGTGCCGGAGGCCGCGTTCTTCAGCCCCTCAACCTGAAAAGTCTGAAGCTTGTGGGGATCAGCGGACGCCCCGAACAGCGACTGCGAGACGGCGGCGAGTGCCATGAGCAGGACTCCTGGGGAAAAGGGAACATTCATGTTTTTCCCTTAGCATGTGCGCACTCTGTTGCCAAGCCCAAAAGAAGAAACATGAATGTGCCCATTTACCAGGGAGCGGTTCCAGCGGTCCTAATTCTTTCAATTCGTCCTATTCGTCCTATGTATCCTATAGCGCCCGAGTGGCGGTTGTTGGCCGTTGCTTGCCACGGGGTGCGGGAAGCCTCAAGCCTCAAACCTTTTGTCCAAGGCCTTTGCCGCCAGCAGCGCCGCGCCCAGCGCGCCGGTCATCTGGGGCT
>JBEKKG010000258.1:0-8943 GCA_050010835.1 Planctomycetota bacterium | reverse complement strand
AGGCTGTCCGGACAGCCTGGAAAGGCTGTCCTACCACACAGGCAGGTCTGTCCCCCGGCGGCTATCATCGGCCATTGGGAAAAAGGGGACCAAAAGATGCTCCCACGAGCGCTGCGCTGGGCGGAAGGAAGGCTGGGGTTGGCAACGCGGATCGCGCTGCTGATTCTGGGTGCGCTCACTTCCATGTGCCCCGCCGCGGAAAACAAAGCCTCCCCGCCCCGCCCCATGGTCTATGGCTGGTTCCCAGCGGAAATGGCCAACTGGGACATGAAGGCGCTCGACTGGCCGGCGCTCACTCATCTCTCCGTCCGTTGCGTGGTGCTGCAACCCGACGGCACGATCCAGCCGGGCTGGGGGACCACCCCGGAAAGAATCAAGGCGACGGTGGACGAAGCGCACAAACACGGCGTGCAGGTCACCATCCTCGCTTGGGGCACCACCAAGGAGGGCAGCTCGAAGTACCTGGCGCACCATGCGGATAAGATGGCCCAGACCCTCCTGGACTTCGTCAAAGCCCACCAGCTCGACGGCGTGAACTTGGACGACGAGACCTGGAGCAGGGACAATACCGAAACAAAAGGCCCCAACCGCGAGTTGGTCACGAACTTCTTCAAGGTGCTGAATCGGAAGTTCAAGGAGGCCCGCGCCGGCTACCACCTGTCGTGGGCCTCGCCGCCGGTGATCAGCGCGAAGGACAAGTTCGGAGCATCCTGGGTGGACTACCAGGCCGTGGCCGAATACCTCGATGCCTTCACGATCATGTCGTATTGCCTATGCCCGCCTTCCGCCGGCTGGACGGGCAGCGCGCAGCCCGTCGCGGGAGGCGGGAAGGCCGGCGAGCATGCCCGCGACTACGCCACCTGCATCCAGGATTACCTGGACGCTACCGGCGGAAAGAAGGAGAAGCTCGTCCTCGGCATCAGCAACAACCGTGGCGGCACGGAGTGGAAGTGCCACTCTGACCAGCCCCTCGCCTCCATCTACCCGCTCCTCGGCAAATGGCGTTCCCTGAGCGCACTGGAGGCCCTGGCCAACGCGGAGAAGCACGGACGCAAGTTCGATCCGCAGCAGCAGGCCCCCTGGTATTGTTACCAGGAAGGGGACCATTTCGTGCAGGGCTGGTACGAGGATGATGAGTCGCTCGGCGCCAAGATGAAACTGGCCGCCGCCAAGGGCGTGGCCGGCATCTGCATCTGGGTGCTTGACGGCGCGAAGGAGCCGCCCGAAAACTTCAAGCTCATCCACACACACTTGCTCGGGAAGCAGGATGGCACGCCGGGGAATAAGTAGCAGATGCCTATCGGGAACTGTTTGTGTTCCCCCCATGCGGGAGGGGGCAAGGGGAACTTTTTGCGAAGGAATCAAGTTTCGTGCATGCCCCCGTTACTCCCCGTTACTCCGGTTTTCACGACTTTCCCCTGCTAATCGCCCAACGCCTTGAGCGTTGCTTTGACATCCTCGACCTCCTTCTTTGCTTGCTGCAGTTCCTCTTGCGACTTCACAAGATCCTTCTTTGCTTGGTCAAGATCCTTCTTTGCTTGGTCGAGCTGTTTCTGGGCCTTGGTGAGTTCGGCCTCTGACGGTGGTTCGGGACTCTTGGCCCGCTCCAGGATGGCCAGATTGTCCACTATGTCTCTGTTCGCTGCAACAATGGCTCGTTCCGCCCTTGCCACAGCTTCTTTGCAGGATTCGACATGGACAACCTTGCCCGGCAAAACTGCCTGCGCGTCCCGCCTGTCAGCAACGCGCTTCTCTTCCTGTTCCTTTTTGAGCCGCGCCGCGGCCTCCTCCTCGGCCTTGCGGCGCTTCTCTTGTTCCTCGCTCTCTCGGGCGCGCTTTTCCGCCAGGGCCTTCGCCTTTTTTTCGTCGCGTTCCTTTTTGGCCAGTTGATTCATGAATTGACGATCGACCTCCTCCTTGGCTTGCCGTTCCCGTTCTTGCAGGGCCACTTTTTCCGCCTCCTCGGCCAAGGCGGCCGCCTTGGCAGCTTCCGCCCCATGCACGGCCCGCCTCGCCGCTTCGATTCGCGCTCTCTCTTCTCGTTCAACTGCCAATCGTTGCTCAAGTTCCACGCTGAGCCGCTGCTTTTGGTCCTGGTGATGCCAATACACGATGGCGCCCACACCCACGCCGGGTGATATGAAGGCAAGCACAATCGCCGCCACACCCAACGCTCGGCTGCGCCAGATCCATCCCAGGATCAGCACCGGCAACATGCACGGAACAAGGTAGCAAAGGAGGACCGCGAGTCCTTGCATGCCCAGGGGCACAGCCGCGGCCACCAGCAGCAAAGATCCGCAAAACGCCACGCGACTTAGGTTGACCTTTGCCGTGCGAGGTACGAGAGCGGAACAGAACGCCAACCAATATCTTCGCGCTTTCTCTCTCAGAAGCGTGCCGTGCCGTGACACCTTTGGCCCGGGGCGAGAGACCATCTTTCGCAGGTTTTTGGCCTCTCTCTCAAGCATCCGTGACCCCTGTGGTCCGGGGCTTGTGGGAGAGAGGCGCTGCTGATCCGCATCAGGAATGCGGACCGCCTGTATGGCCTGAACTTTCTTTTCGAGGAATTGAGCCTGTTCTGGAGTAATGACGCTGTTCATAAGCAGCGCTTCGGAAAGCGGCATAACGCAGCCTTCCCGCGCAGATTTGGCCTGTACGGTACGGGCCGCCGCTAACTGGTCACTGCTGACGAGGCCGATCTCTTTCAGATAATGTTCCAGCGCTTCGTCTTTTGACTGGTCCCGCACGCTTCTTCCTCCGCAGACTTCCCTATCTGTTCCTCCACAACGCAGGAAAAAACGTATGAACTGCACTCCCAGGATTTGACCACCGACCCAAAGGCATGTCAAGAGTGTGGAAAGAAAACTGTGGCCGGTGGCTTCAGCCTCCCTTGGGCAGGCAAGATGCCTGCGCAGTGTAGGGCAAGCTTTCCAGCTTGCCCGGACAAGCTGGAAAGCTCGTCCTACTTCAGATCCGTGTACCCGTGCACCGAAAACCACCGCCGGCTGTCCTTGCCGAGTGAACGGACGGACAGGCGGCACGGCTGGCCAACTCGGAACAGTTCCTGCGGGAGCGTCACATAGAACAAGCCAAGCTGGTCTTCCGGAATCTCCCGCATGGGCCAGAATTGGAGCTTGACCTTGTTGTCGGCGCTGGACCAGGTGGTGGCCTGGTCCACCAGGTCGAAGCGCAGCATCTCCTGGCCGTTGACCAGGAAAGCGAAGCCCTGTGTGCGTGGCTGCGACAGGTAGCCCAGCCCGCCGGAGAAGATAAACGTCGCCTGCTGGACCTTCCAGTCCGCGGGCACGGCGGCGGTTTCCCATTCCACCATGTTGCCCACGCGGGTCTGGCGGCAGGTGTAGCAGGTGATGTTGTCCTCGCGGTAGGAATGCCATTGGCCTTCCTCGCCCTTCTCGATGATCCGCCCGAAGCCCTGGACGAACGGCCCCTGCGGCGGAGGCGGGGGCAGGTGCGCGCGGAGCCACGCGGACGGCAATTCGCTGCGCGGTTTGGGCAGTGTGGCGGCGTGCTCAATCATCCGCGCCAACAGCCATTGGCCTTCAGGCCGGTCCTTCGCGGCCGCATGGTTCAGCCCGCTGACGAGGAGGGAGCCCTTGCCCACGCGGGCTTCAAAGAGGAACGAGAGGTCCGCCATGAGGTGCAGATGCGGAATGGCGCGCACGATGACGTCCGGGCGCTGGGGCAGGGCTTCCAGGTTGTACTTGCAGGCGCCCTGGAGCAGCGAATACCAGCCGGCATCGCACCATCCTTCCGGCGCCAGCGCGCGGGTCGCCGGATGATCAGCGACCACGGTGCCGCAGTTGTTGTCTTTGGGATTCTCGCTCTTCCACCACGAGGTCTTGAACGTGGCCGGCACTGCCGGAAACAGGCTGCGGTTGCCAAGGAGCATGATGCACGCGCCCTGCTCGGCAGCCGCAATCAGGCGTTCGTCCAGTTGCCTCGTCGCATAGACGGCCTGGGCAGCGAGCGCCTCGGTCGCGGGGATGGGCTTGGCGCCGCAAGGGGCGAGCAGTCCCAGAAGGTCGCCTGAGGCAAAGACCGGCACGGGCGCCGCCGGAGGAGCTATCTGCGCGGGAAAGACCCACACCGTCCAGTCGTTGGCGTAGCGGCGCTCGCCCGCCACAAGCGTGGCTTCGAGTGTCAGCCGCGACGCCTGGGTCACGTCCGCCACGGACAACTCCAGATGGCCGGCCACGGCAACTTCGCCTTGGCCCACCGCGACGGGGTTGAATTGTCCGTTCTGGAGTTCCTTGCCGTCCAGCTTCGCGCGCCAAGTCAAGGCCGCGCCGGCCAAATCGCTCGGCGAGTAGTTCGATACCACCATGTCAACCTTCAGCGTGCTCTGGCCGCGGCAAGTCCGCTCCAGGCCGTCAGCCAGCAGGACCACGTCGGAGATCATGCGGCGGACCTCTTCGGGCCGGAGCGATTTGGGACGATAGAGGAAATCCACGATGCCGTTGGATGTCGTCCAGTAATCCTGGAAGAGCCACCACTGGTGCCCGGAAATATACGGATTGCGGCGCATCGCTTCGATGTTGTTCTTGTGGCAGCAGAGGTAGAGGCGCTCGGATTTCTCCGCCCAGTTGGGCGCCTCGCCCGCCAGGCCCAGCGCCTCCAGCTTCGCAATGCCCTGCGTGGTCCAGAAGGGCTTGACGTTATCGCTGAAGAGCGCGAACTGGTCCAGCCGCGGGAACGTGACGTAATTGCCCGTCTCGTGCGAGACAACCGGCTTGAGGGGTTTCTCCATCTTGAACTTGTCGGGGATGTCCAGCGGGATCCTGCCGACATCGAACATCAGGAAGTAGAAGTCGAGCGTGTCGCGGTCGTGCCCCAGGAAATTGCGGAACAGCCCGTCGCTGTCCACGAACGGGCGCGTGGGGTCCAGGCGGCGCGCAATGGCGGCGAAATCCTTGGCCAGCGGCAGGCCGTTCCAGAATTCGTTGCCCATGCACCAATCGAAGACCGAAGGATGGTTGCGGAATTGCCGGATGGCCGCCGCCCATTCCTGCTTGTGGGTCTCCAGGGCCTCCTTGCCGGCCTTGCGGTAGAAGTTCTCGTAAGCGATCGGATACTCCGCCGAGACCAGCATCCCCAGTTCGTCACAGGCGTCGTAGTATTCCGGCGGCATGATCGAGCTGTGGTGCCGGACAAAGTTGAAGCCGTAAGACTTGATCAGCCGCAAGCGGTCCAGGTACACTTTCTTGTCGGCCGGCCGGGCCAGCTCCTTGGGGTAGATGTGGTCGTCGCCGTAGCCGCGCAGGAACAGCCGCTTCCCGTTCAGCAGCAGATACGGCCCGCTGATCCCGATCTCGCGGAAGCCGAAACGGCTTTCAACTGTGTCGAGCACCCGGCCGCCGTCGAGCAGCGACAGGCGGGCCAGATAAAGTTCCGGCGTGTCCGTAGTCCAGAGCTTGGCCTGCGGCGTCACGGCGTTCAATTGCACAGTTTCGCCTTCCTTGGGCGGCTCCGGGAAGAGGCCTGTCTTGACGTTGGCGAGGTGGGCGTCACCATCAAGAATCTCGAGCCGCAAGCTGGCCTGCTGGGGCGCCTTACCGCGCACCGTCGCAACAGCTCCGCAGCACGCAGGCGTTGCTTTTGTCATTATGAACAGATCTTCGAGCCAGGTTTCCGGCCGGACTTCGAGGAACACATGGCCCCAGATGCCGCCCCACTCAGCGTCGAAGTAATCCGCCAGGTCAGCCGCGCCGAAGAGTCCGTCCACGTCCCAGCGCTGATGGGAGTCAACCTGGATGGTAATGGTCGCCGGTTTGCCGGCCGCGGCGAGGCCGGTGCAATCGAACTCGAACGCGGACAGATACCCGATGTGCTCGCCCAGATACCTGTCGTCCACCCACACTTTCGCATAGCGGTGGACGCCCGTGATACCCAAGAACACGCGCCGGCCCGCGTCCGCCTGCGGCCACACGATCTGCCGCTTGTACCAGCCCTTGCCGACGAAGTTATGCCGCAGCTTAGCGGTCTCGGCGCCGTAGCCCTGCACATCCCAGATGCCCGGGACTGTGATCTTCCCGTTGGCTGAAGGAGCATA
The DNA here is from genome assembly GCA_050010835.1 of Planctomycetota bacterium. Lineage (GTDB taxonomy): Bacteria > Planctomycetota > SZUA-567 > H5-PLA8 > H5-PLA8 > JAPLOD01. The sequence continues at coordinate 2,873 of JBEKKG010000258.1, read as the reverse complement.
GCCCGGCAGCGGCATGGCCGGGAGCTTGGTTTCGGGGAGATACCACTTCTGGACCTCGCCTTCATTCTTAGGATCGGTTGCGAAGTCCCATTGGCCATCCAAGCTGATTACCAGCCGGGGCGGCGGCACCTGGGGAGCGTCCGCGCCAAGGGCTGCGCGGGCGCCCAACAAGAAGACCAGCCAGGCCAACGCGGTGAGCAAGCGTACAGGGGTCATAGTCGTCCTCCTTTGTTACATGCACCACGCAAGGGTGAATCATTCGCAAAAACCGGCTTTTGTGTTCCCCCTCCCCTTGCGGGAGGGGGTAGGGGGAGGGCTTTTTACGAACGAATCATCTGTATGGTTGCGCTTGCCTCGCAATGCGCTAAGATGGGTTGCAGTAAGAACGAGCTGGCGAACTGGGCGGTTTGGAAAGGAGTCCGAGACAATGCGCACACCAATCCTGGCACTGCTGTTCATAGGCTCAAGTCTTGCCGTAGTTGCTCCAGCGGCGGACGAGGAGAAGAAGGACAAGCCGGCTGCCACCGCGCCGGCGGCCGGCGAGGTGACGAAGACCGGCACGATCGGGGTGAAATCTGTTACCGCGGCGGCCGACGTGGTCGCCATGTTTTACACTCCGGACAAGGATTACAAGCTGCTGGCGGCCGAAGACGAAGCAGGGAAACTCGAGGAACTGGCGAAGAAGAAGACCAAGGTCAAGCTCACCGGCACCATCGCCGGTGACAAGTTCACAGTCACCCAGGTAGTGGACCTCGAACACCACGCGGACGATAAGGGCGGCAAAGACAAGGGCGACAAGGGCGACAAGGGCGACAGGAAGAAGAAGAAAGATGAATAGAGTTCAGTGGTCCAGGGATTGTTTGGCAGGTCGTCACTCCGTGACCTTGGCCGACATCCTGACGCTCTCTCTCTTCCGGGGCCGTTCGTCGCCGCGCGTCTGGTAGAGCTTGTACTCCACGCTGTCCACCAGCGCGTGCCAGGACGCTTCGATGATGTTCTCACTGACGCCCACGGTCGTCCAATTGACGTGGTGGTCCGAGGACCGGATGGTGACCAGCACTTTCGCGCGAGTCGCGGCCCTGGGGTTGCAGACGCGCACCTTGTAATCCTCGAGATAGACGTCCTTCAGTTCGGGATAGAACTTCTCCAGGGCCTTGCGCAGGGCTTTATCGAGGGCGTTGACGGGGCCGTTGCCGTCGGCGGCCGTGTGCTCGACCTGCCCGCCCACCGCAATTTTGATGGTCGCCTCAGTATTGCCCGCGGCGCCCTCGTTGACCATCGTCACCACGCGGAAGCCCAGCAGATCGAAGAAGGGCTGGTGCTTGTTGAGCGTCTTGCGGACGAGCAGTTCGAAGCTGGCGTCGGCCGCCTCAAAAGTGTGGCCTTCGTTCTCCAGTTCGCGCACGCGCTGCAGGACCTTCTTCAAGTCCTGCGGGCGCTCGTCGAGGTTGAACTTGCGGCCCATCGCGGCGACGATGTTGCTGCGCCCGGAAAGCTCGCTGATCAGCACGCGCCGCGAATTGCCCACCAGTTCCGGCGGGACGTGTTCATAGGTTGCGGCCGCGCGCGCGACGGCGCTGACGTGGATGCCGCCTTTGTGAGCGAAGGCGCTGCGCCCCACGTAGGGCTGGTTGTCGCGCAGCAGCAGGTTCCCGACCTCATAGATGTGCCGGCTGATCTCAGTCATCTTGGCCAGGCTGGCGCGCCCCAGCAGGCAGTCGTGGCCCAGTTTCAATTGCAGGTTGGCGACGACCGGCAGCAGGTCCACGTTGCCGCAGCGTTCGCCGAAGCCGTTGATGGTGCCCTGCACGTGCCGCGCGCCGGCCTGCACGGCCGCCAAGGCGTTGGCCACGGCCACGCCCGCATCGTTGTGCGCGTGGATGCCGAGGCGCAGGCCGGGGAATTCCCGGGCCACCGTCTGGACGATGGCGCCAATCTCCGCGGGCAGCGTGCCGCCGTTGGTGTCGCACAGCACCAGGCACTGGGCGCCTGCGTTGGCCGCGGCAGACAGCGTCTTCAGCGCGTAGGCGGGGTTGGCCTTGTAGCCGTCGAAAAAGTGCTCGGCATCGTACAGCACCTCCTCGCAGTGCGCGGCCAGATAGCGCACGCTGCTCTCGATCATCGCCAGATTTTCGTCGAGCGAGACGCGCAGGGCCTCCGTGACCTGGAACTCCCAGCTCTTGCCGAAAATGATGAGCGCCGGCGCCCGGCTGGCGGCCAGGGCCTGGAGGTTCGGATCGTCGCCGGGCGCGTGCCCGGCGTGCCGCGTGGAACCGAAGGCCGTGATGCGCGCGTGCTGCCATTGTTCCTTGCGGGCCTGGTCGAAGAAAGCCGCGTCCTTGGGATTGGCGCCCGGCCAGCCGGCCTCGATGTAGTCCACGCCGAACGAGTCCAGCTCGTGAGCGATCTCGAGTTTGTCGGCCAGCGAGTAGGCGATATGTTCCCCCTGCGCCCCGTCGCGCAGCGAAGTGTCAAAGATCTCAATGCGCGGCCGTGGCGCGGCGGGCGCCCCGCCCGCCGGCACCTCGCCCTGCGGTTTGGTTTCGTGAGAGGTCCTGGTGCTGGTCTTCATCTTCGTCTCAGCCTGTCTCCGTCCATTTGCGGCCTCAAGGAGGACTTGTGGTGCAGGCATCCTGCCTGCGCCCCTCTTGCCTCCTCAATCCGCGCCCTGCCAGTGCAGGCAAGATGCCTGCACCACAAGCAATCCGCACTAGCCGAGCAGGCGCGGCTTGTGCAGAATCAAGCCCCATTATGGTTGACTTTGTCATCATTGCCAACCCGGTTTCGGGGACGCAAGCCGCGCCCTGGCTGGCTACGCGCGCTTTGGAGCTGCTCCGGGCCGCGGGAAAGACCGCCGAACTGCGCGTCACCGG